>JAYTNY010000208.1:0-26880 GCA_043748055.1 Roseobacter sp. | reverse complement strand
GCCGCGCCCTTCGACTGCGCGCATCGGAATGCGCTCTCCTGAGCGATAGTCGAAGGATCAGGGTGCTCACGTTGTATGCCAATCAGGAATCCGCTCTAGACAGGTAAAGCTTAGTGAGAGGTCTACATGCGCATCCCCATCGGCATCAACATTTGGTCACGCTTGGTCGAAAAAACGTTTTCGTATCTCGATCAAGTTGCCGCGCCCTATGAATCGCTGTGGTTCCCCGACCATGTGCAATATGCAAACAACAACGTGGCCGAGGGCTGGAGCCTGCTGGCCTTTGCGATGGCGCGCTACCCCGGCAAGCTGTGCGGGCACGAGGTGTTGTGCAACAGCTTTCGCAACCCAGCCCACCTCGCCAAGATGGCCGCCACAATGCAAGCGCTCTCTGGCGGGCGGCTGGTGCTGGGCATTGGCGCGGGCTGGAACCAGGAGGAGTACGCCGCCTACGGCTGGCCCTTCCCCTCGGCGCGGGTGCGCATTGCGCAGTTGGATGAGGCGATACAGGTGATTCGCATGCTGTGGAAAGAGTCTCCCGCGCAGTTCAACGGCGAGCATTACCAAATTGCCAACGCCCATTGCGAGCCGCATCCACAGCCACAACCCTCGATCATGGTGGGCGGCATGGGCGAGATGCATTTGTTGCGGGTGGTGGCGCAGCGGGCAGATTGGTGGAACTACGTGTTCACCGATCTGCCGACCTACGCGCATAAGCAGCGCGTGCTGCAAGCGCACTGCCAAGCGTGCGGGCGTAATTACGATGAGATTACGCAAGCCGTTGTTGTGCGAGTGTTGATCGGCGAGACGGAAGCCGAGGTGAAGCGGTTGCTATCCGCGCCCGATATGCGCCCGCTGGAACAGGGGTTCGCGGGAACGCCCGAACAGATCACCGAGTCGTTGTTGGCAATAGTGCAGCAAGGCGCACAGCGGCTCTCAATCAATTTTGCGGATGCACCGAGGCCCGATGGCACGCTGTTGTTTGCCGAACGGGTGTTGCCAGCAATAAGCCAAGATTGAGGCTTGCACGGGTAGCGGCACGCCTCGCAATCCGTAAAAGTGCGGGGGCGAACGATCCTTAATGTCCGGCGCTCCCATCGCTCCCCCTTTCATACTTCATACCTCTCACTTCATACTTTCTTACTCACCTCAATCAGCAACTCCAGTTCCCCCGGCTCCGGCAGCCCGCGCGTATCGCACATGATGTAGGTGCAGCCCATCTTGGCCAGCGATTCAAACTTGCGTGCCACTTCGTCCGGCGTGCCCCAGATGCCAGAGTTGCGCACAAAGTCATCACGCAGGCGGCGCTGCAATTCTTCCTGGGTGCGGCCTACGGCAACACCACCAAACCAAGTCAGCTTCAGCGTACCAAAGTCGCGGCCATTCTTGTCGCACTCGCGTTTCAGAATATCCACTTTGCGTTGCCACACATCGCCCTGTGCCCCGCTGTTCCACCAATCGGCGTGGCGCGCAATCAGCGGCAGCATCTTTTGTTCGCCGCCACCGCCAATCATCAACACAGGTGGCTTGGGCGTTTGGGGTTGGTTGATGGCGTTCGTGACCGAGTAATTCTTGCCGCTAAACGTGGTGCTGGGTTCAGTCCACAAGCTCTTGATTATTTGCACGGCCTCATCCAGCTCGGCAATGCGCTGGCCGGGCGCCGGGAAGGTATAGCCATACGCCTCGTATTCGTCCTTCTTCCAGCCCGCGCCCATGCCCAAAATTAAGCGGCCCCCGGTGAGGTACTGAATGGTGCTCGCCATCTTTGCCGTCAGCGCGGCGTTGCGGTAGCCCTGGCCCAGCACCATCGTGCCCCAGTTCAGCGCAGGCGTTAGCGCCGCGTAAAACGCCAGCGTCGTTAATGCCTCCAAACAGTCGCCATCCGGCCAAAAAAAATGGTCGGTCATCCAAGCGCTGTCCCACTGCCCGGTAATCGTGTTCAGTGCGCGGCGGATTCCGGCATCCCAGCGGTCGCGGCCCTCGCGGCCTTGTGGGCCGGGGGCCATCCACTTCATCCCGCCCATCCATTCGTTGTGCTTGTTTGCGATTAAATAATCTTTGGCCGGGGTGTGGCCGGGTGGCAGCACCCAGCCAAATTGCATTTGTGTAGACATGCGCCGGATTGTAGGCGCAGGCCGATTTTCGTAGGGGCGTTGCATGCAACGCCCCTACAACGGCCATGCCGTGTTCACGCCCCGTGCATGCAACTGCGCTTGCAGTTCGCGGGTGTGTTGAGGGGATTTCCAAACCGCATGCGGTTCCACATCTCGTTGGCAGCAATACGCCGCCAACGCACCCGCTGCTTCGCCAATCGCCCATTCAACCGGGTGCAAGCGGTAAGCCCCATTCGTCAGGTGGGTGGTGCCGATGTTTTTGCAGGCTGCAATCAGGTTGCGCGTTTTAACGGGGATAAGCGCACCCAGCGGAATTTGAAATGGGTGCGTGGGCGCAAAGGCCGTTGCCTCGGGGCGCGTTGGGTCTGTGCCCACGCAGTGATGAATGTCTATCGAATACCAGCCAATGCCAACGCTATCGTCGAATATCTCGGCATGAGGGCGATCCTCTGAAGAAATATGCTGCTCCAAAATTCGCTTCAGCGGCAAAATACGGCGGCTCTCGCGGATGTACGGAAACTTGGATAGGCCATCGTCCGTGCCCATCACCTCCGGCAACAACTTGAGGCCGGGATAGCCTTTGCCTGCGCCTTCATCGTGCGGGGCTTCGGTTTGCAGCCAATACAAAAAGGCTAACGCCAGTTGCTTGGCTTCTTGCAGGATGGCGCTACGGTCAGCTTCGCTCGCATCAATGACATTCGCGCCAAAGTAATCGTTACCCGGCCAGTTGATTAAGGCCACATCGCGCAAGCCGCGTGCACCGGTTGGGTCCAGCAACATCGCGTCCATCAGCCGCCGATACGTCCAAAACGGCAACAAGCCCTGCTCGGCGTTGTTGCGCCACATGCGAAAGTAGCGCGGCTGCTGGTCGTGGCCATACAGCGTAAACGTAAACGGCTGCGCGTCGCGCAGTTGCTCATAGTGCGCAGGCTGCTCAATCACATGGCTCTCGCCCGCGTGGTGTTCAACGGCGAAGCAATAGGTAAAGCCTTGCACCTCGTTGGGGTTGGCGGTACGGGCCGCATGCGGTTCGCCGGTGTCGCTGTGGGCTTCCGCACCGGTTACGTAGGCCGTGTTCGTCAGCGGCAGCACATCGCCAAGCTCAGTCGCATCCAGAAAAACTTTTGCTCGAATAGATGTCCGCTGTAGAGACGCGGCGGCAGTGCTATCACTGCCGATGCAGCGCGTCTCTACGAGCATAACTTTGTCATCGATGATTTCCGCTCGCACAGGCTCATGACCGAGCAGAATTTGCAGCCGCCCGTTGGCTACATGCGGGGCCAGCATGTCTTGCAGCACTTGCTCACCCACGCGGGGATCAAAGCATAGGTGGCTCACCCAGCCGTTGCCGGGGTTCAGCGGCTTGCCCACAAACTCACCACTCTCGGCGGGCATGATGGCCGGTGCGGCGTATTTTGTAATGTAGTGCTGCCGAATACGTTGGCGCATCTCGGCATATGCCTGCGTGGGCGGAATTTCCTCAATGTATTTGTGTTCATCGAGGGCGCTCACGCCCTGGCTGGTCATTTGGCCGCCCAGCCAGTCCGTGGCCTCGGTCAGCACCACATCCAGCCCAGCCTGGCAGGCCGCCAGCGCCGCCGCCACCCCACCCATGCCACCTCCGATAATTCCAACATCACAATTGATGTTGGCGGCGATGTCAGCCTTTAACTGCGCCAACCGTCAGCCCCTTCTCGATGCTGTTGTTAAAAATAATATAAACAAGCAACGTAGGCAGGGTAATAATCGCGACGGCGGCAAAAAGGCCGCTCCAATCGCTTTGGTAGCGCTGCTGGTTTTGGAAGTAATACAAGCCCTGCGAGACCACATAGCGCGTCTGGCCTTCAGGCACGTTGGCGTTGCTCATCAACACTGTCGGCAAAATAAACTGGTTCCACTGACCCAAAAAGTTAAAGATGCCCGCAGACACTAAACCGGGTTTCGCCAAAGGCAACATCACCTTAAAGAAAATCTCGGCGTGGCTGGCTCCGTCAATGGTGGCGGCCTCGGCAATCTCTTTGGGCAGCGTCTTAAAGAACCCGGTCATAAAGAAAATAGTCCACGAGAGCGAGAACGAGACATAGACGATGGTTAGCCCGTGAAATGTATTGAGCATGGGAATGCCCAAGAATTGGCCGATGTACTTCATCACCAAGAACAGCGGCACCAACGCCAGGTAAATGGGGAACATTAGCCCCAGCAGAAAAACGGTAGACAAAAACTTCTTGGCTTTGAACTCGTAGCGGGCGAACACATAGGCCGCCATCGAAGAAAACAACAGCGTGAGGAAGATGCCCGGAATGATGACAAGAAAGGTGTTGCCGATATACGACCCAATTTGGGCCTTTGTCCACGCCCGCGCAAAATTAGAAAAAATCCACTTGAGTGGAAACGCCCAGGGATTGTCAAAAATCTCGATGTCGGTTTTGAACGCACTTAGCACCGACCATGCCATTGGATAAATGACGATGGCGGCCCACAAGCCGAGCAAAACATACGTGCCAATTTTGAGCGCGATGCTGCCCGCGTTGTTCTTGCTCTCGCTCGCTGCTCGCGTAGCAGGTGTCGTTGTCATCGTTGCCATTTTTCTCCAGAACGTTTTCCGTCTTGCGTCTTGCGTTGGGCTTCAATTAACCCAACGCAAGACGCAAGACGAAAGACGAATCACGCATTCAGTACTCCAACACCTCGCGCTGTGTAAGACGCTGGCTCAAGATCGAGAGGCCCAGGATCAAAATCAACAAGACCACGCCGATGGCCGTGCCATAGCCAAACGGGTTGCTGTTGTTGCCGCCGCCAAAGGCTTGCTCATACATAAACGTGCTCAGCACATCTGCGGCGCGGCTGGGGCCGCCGCTGCCATTGGTCAGGCCGGTTACGTAGGCATACATATCCATCCCGCCGATGGCCAGAAACACAATGGCGGTGCGGATGGTCTCCCACAGCAGGGGAATGGTGATGCTGAAGAATTGCTTGGCACTGTTCGCGCCGTCAATCTTGGCCGCTTCGTAATACTCGTCGGGGATACCTTGCATGCCCGACACAAACAGCACCATGTAAAAGCCCACCGCCTGCCAAATAGCAACAGCAATGCACGCGCCCAGCACCGTGCCGGTATCACCCAACCACGGGAACTTGGGCCAACTGCTGCCAAAAATCGAAAAGATAAAGTTCAGCGCGCCGTTTACCAGCCCCATCAATGGGTGAAAGATAAAGCTCCACAACACGGCCACAATAATGACCGACATGACCTGCGGGAAGAAAAACACGATGCGAAAAAACTTTGCACCGCGCAAGTTCTGTGTAAACAACGCCGCAAACAGCAAGCCCAGCCCAATAATTATTATTGGCTGCGTCAGCAAAATGATGCCGTTGTGTTTCAGCGCGTTCCAGAACTGCTCATCGCTCCATATCTTTATAAAGTTATTTAGCCCACGAAACTGAATCTTGTCCAACGTGCTCGTGCCCGACCAGCGCGTCAGCGAAATCGCCATTGCGCCCAAATACGGCACCAGCACAAACACCGTGTACAGCAGCACCGGCACTGCCAGAAACGAAACCACAAACCTGTTCTTCCCGTGTTGCATCGCCGCTCCGAAGAGGTGAATGGGGATTGGTGATTAGTACTCACCAATCCCCAATCCCTATTCACTAACTACGCCGTCCGCGTAAATTTCTTAATGTCCGGGTCCTTGGCAATCTCGTCGGCTTTCTTCTGCAGCGCATCCACAAACTCTTCCGGCTTCATCTTGCCGGTCAGCAGTTCGCCCGTGCGTTGCTCAAGCTCTTTGCCAAAGCTAGAGTACCAATCCGGCAGCTTGAACTCGATGATGTTGGTGCCCGCCTTCTCCACGATGGCGATGGCCGAGGTGACACCTGCGCTGGCCTTCAAGTCCGTCACGCCTTTTACGGGCATGATGGAGCTGACGTTCTCGGCGAACCACTTGGCCGAGGAGCGCGAGAGCTGCGCACGCAAGAACTCCATGCCACCCTTCGGGTTCTTGCCTTTTGCAAACACCACAAACGTCTCGCCACCGCCCGCAGCAATGGCGCTGATGTCGCCCTTGCCATCTTTGTAACCGGGGATGCCGGTCGCGGTCATAGCGAAGTCCTTGGGCGTCTGCTCCTTCATCTCGTTCTCCAGCCAGGTGCCACACGGAATAAACGCCGCTTTGCCCTTCAGCCACTCGGCCTGGCTCTCGGTGTGGGTGAGGCCCGCCGTGCCTTCCAGAATGTAGCCCTTATCCCACAACTGATGCATGTCTTGCACCGCACGCAGCACATCCGCGTTCTTCCAGGCGTTCGGCTCCAGGTTGTCTATCGAGACAATGGCCGCGTTGCCCGCTGCCTTGTACATCAATTGGTTTAGCACAATGCCCCACATGTAGTACGGGTATTTACCCTGATACGTCCATGGCGCCTGCTTGCCATCTTTCTTAATGGTCTCGCACAGGCCCAAGAAACCTTCCCATGTGTCTGGAATGGTGATCTTGTTGGTCTCCAACCACGGCTTGCTGTACCACATCGCGCTCACGGTGTAGGCAATGTTCACGCCCATCTGCTTGCCGTCGTATACGCGGCCCGCCTGCGAGCCGGGGAACAGCGTGTCCTTAAACTTCACCCCGGGTGTGTCCCATGAGGCGGCTTCCATCAACTCGGTCAAGTCCATCAGTTGGCCGTCGTTCACCAAGTCGGTCGTGTTGAACTCGCCTGCGCCGGAGTTGTCAATCACATCTGGCGGGTTGCCTTCCACCAAACGGGGTTGCAGTTCTTCCTTCACTTTCTGGATGGGCTTCACACCAGCCTTCACACCGGGGTGCGCGGCTTCCACCAGCTTGCCCGCGTACTCAATGTAGGCGTGGCCAAAGCCGCCAGAGAAGAACACGCCATCAATCGGATCTGCGCCAATGCCCAGCGGGTTCTTGGCCGCATCGTCCATCGGGAAGGGCATGTCCATTGCGGGGGCGGCAGCAGCAGGAGCTTCGGTAGGCTTGGGGGCCTCCGTTGCGGCAGCGGGTGCCTCAGTGGGCTTGGGGGCTTCGGTAGCAGCGGGTGCGGCTGGGGCTGCCGGTGCAGCAGGGGCAGGTGCGGCAGCGGGTGCAGCGCACGCGGCCAATGCGGCTGCGCCGCCGCCAATCGCGGTCACGCGTAAAAACTTGCGTCGGTTCAAATTCTGGTTTGCCATTTCTAATTCATTCTCCTTCTGTCAATTAATTTAGGTTCTACTAATACTTTCAAACGTCATGGGTTGAAATAAAGCTCTTGTTATATGGATTAGGTCGGCCTCCTTGTCAAACGAACAAATTTTAGGAAAGGCGCAGCGCGGCAGCAAACCGCCGCGTAATATCCTCTGGTCGCGTAATGGCGCTGCCCACAATTACGGCGTGCGCGCCCCGTTGTATGGCTTGTGCAGCTTGATGAGGCTCGTGATAGCGCCCCTCTGCAACCACCGGCAAACGCACGCGGCGCACCACCTCGGCCAAAAACTCAAGATCAGGCCCAGCCAATTTTGGCCGGCCGTGCTGGGTGTAGCCCGCCAGCGTGGTGCTAAGCACATCCGCACCCAGCGCCTCGGCCAACACGGCATCTTCTACGCACGACACATCCGCCATCACTGGCTTGCCCAACGCCTCATGAATGTAAGTAATCAACTGTGCCAGCGTGGTGTCATCGTGGCGCGGCCTCGGCGTGGCATCAATCGCCAGCACGTCGCTGCCCACCCGCGCAATCGCCGCCGCACTCTGACGGGTGGGCGTAATGTACACCTCGCTACCCGGCGTATACAACTTATACAAGCCAATAATCGGCAACGTCGTCACAGCCCGAATCGCCGCAATGTCCTCTGGCGAGTTGGCGCGAATGCCCACCGCCCCACCCTCCTCAGCCGCAGCCGCCATCGCCGCCATAATGCGTGCGCCAAACAACGGGTCGCCTTCGTAAGCCTGGCAGGAGACAATTAAGCCTTTGGGAATCATTTCAGTTTGAGGGTATGCGTTTTAGAGTTTGCGTTTGAAGGTTTGAAGGTTTGAAGGTTTGTATCAATACAAACAAACCTTCAAACCTCCAAACACAAACCTTTCTATCCTTGTCTATCTCTGCCTCACAAACACCATCCGGTATCGGTCACCACGATAAATCGCCTTTGCCACTTCAATCACTTTGCCTTCCGTGTCGCGTGTCACACGCCGAGCCAGCAACGCGGGGCTGGCGGGCCGCACGGCCAACAGCCTGGCCTCGGCGGTGCTGAGTTGAACGGCCTCGATGGTTTCATCGGCCAGCTTGGGGCGTGCGCCAAATTGTTGCTCCATCACGTCATACAGCGAGTGCTGGCCGAGATCAAAATCAGTTAGCCCCGCAAAACGTTGGTGCGGCAAATACGCGCTTTCAATCGCCATCGGTTCACTGTTGGCAAAGCGCACACGCTCAATCAGAATCACCCGCGCCCCGGTGGGCAAACCCAGTTGGGCCGCCACCGCTGCATCGGCCACTTCCTCGCGGCAGCTTAGCAACTTAGAAGAAGCCTTCATCCCGCGCGATTTCATGTCCTCTGAAAACGACATAAAGCCCACCGCGTTTTTGTTGATTTTGCCGTTTGCCACTGTGGTGGCTCGGCCCGGCTTGCGAATCAGCAAGCCCTCTTGCACCAGTTCGTTAATCGCCGCTCGCACGGTCATGCGGCTCACCTTCAGCGTCTCGGCATACTCGCGTTCCGATGGCACGGCATCGTCGGGCTTCAATACCCCAGCACCAATGTCGTGACGCAAGGCATCGCTAATCTGCTTGAAGATGGGCTTGGGGTCTTTAGGGTTGATCCGCATACCGCTGGTCTACAACTGGTCTAGACCAGAGCGATTGTAGCGAGGGGAGGGCAAATGTCAACAGGCAAAACAGATAAAATATACTCAGGTCATCGCCATCACTCAAACTCAATCAAGGCTCATCATGAATACATCGGACACATCAGGCACGTCACACTTCGACAACATTTCGCAATTGGACAACGCACAGAAAGACGAGCGAACGCGGCTTGCCGTCGCGGTGGGGTTTTTCTGTTTCGCCATCCCCCTCGTTATCTTGTTTATCGGCTTAGCCATCCTGTCATTTGGTTTCCTTAGCCAAGTCATCTCCGAAAAGTTACTAGCGGCAAACAAGCCACAGGCCGATGGGTCTATTTTCAGGTGGCTGGGGCTGCTCATCGTCCCAAGCGTTCTCATCTTTGTTGGCTTTGCAATTTGGGTTACTTGGTCGGCCCTCAAAAAACACAAACAATTGCGCGTCCTGTGTGGCAACACTTGGTCTACCAGCCCGTGGCGCAGTCTCATGTGGAGCAGTTGGTTTTCCATGAACCTATGTCTTTTTGCCATCGTTACACTTTCTGGCATTGTGTCCATTTGGACAATGGATGGCTTCATCGGCGTTGTCCTCAACCAGACTGGTAGCACTTACATCTCAGCAGGCATACTTGCCTTACTAGCTATCATGTTGTTTGGCTTGTGGCGCATCGAACAACCCCTGGGGCAAGACCTGCTGCTGTGGGCCACTCCCAAAGCAATAAAGGGGTTCCGCGAAAGCTGGGCCAGCCTCATTTTGATACAAGGTATGAACTGGTTGTTCTATGCCTTTGGCTGGGAAGCCGCCACCAAAACCACCCAATCGCTTCTCAACCGAGTGGTTCTAAGCGCCATTATGTGTGCCATTGCACTGTGCGGCATTTTGTTTCAGCAACGCCGCTTAGCCCACTTGCGCGCTGCTGGCAAAGTGATGGACGACTCGCCAACCTCAAAAGCCGCCGCAACCCTGGACCCCAATCAAGCCCTCAATATTTGGGATACAGCCAAGCTGGCCCAGATTCACTCGCTCAGCCTCGACGAAGCCGAGAAAGAAGCCAGATCGAATCTCGCCGCAGCTACCGGTTGCGCCATCTCGGTGTGGCTGGCCGTGGGCCTCAGCGTGGGGGTGATTGCAGCCTGTGTTGCGCTGGGGGTCAGCGCCGTTCAAGCTAACCGGGCGTTGGCGCTGAGTGTTGCAAAAACTTTTGGCATCGTGGCAGTCGTCGGTGCCGTAGCGCATAAACCCGCCACCCAGCTATTCAGCTTATACCGCGAGCTGCGAACCCGCACCCAAGACAACTGGCCTGCGTTTTGGCGCATCCGTCTGCTCTACTACATCACTGGCAGCCTGATATTAATTCTAACCTTCGTGTTCTCCGCGCTGCAATTGCCGCTTGTCGCCTTCGCTTTACCCGCTTGCCTCATCGCCATAGACATTGTGCTGGATATTCACGGCATCCAAACAGCCCGGCAGTGGGGAACCCACCGAAGATACAAACAAACCTGGCAAGACCTGGTGCTCACCAGCATTGTGCTCGTCATAGGCATTCCTTTGTTGGCTCGGTTCAGCCGAGCAGGTGCAATCACCCTAGAGGGCCTGGCTGCACTTTGGCAAACCCTTCAACACAACCCGGTGTGGGGCCTGCCCGATGTTTGGCTCATGGTCATCGTTTCTGTCTGCATGGTTATCGAGGTCTGGCTTTGCCTGCGCCAAACCCGGCCAATACCCAACCAAACTGGAGCGTAATCAACAACAAAAAAAGCCGCAGAGAAATTTTTCTCTGCGGCCTCTGTGCTTACTCCGCGCCCTCTGCGTTCAAAATTTGCTACGCCTTCCCATACCCCTGCGGATGAGCCTGATGCCACGCCCACGCGCTGCGCAGAATCTCCTCCAAGCTGGCGAACTTGGGCTCCCAGCCCAACTCGCGGCTCAAGCTCTCCGACGAGGCGATGAGCTTGGCCGGGTCGCCGGCCCGGCGCGGCCCCATCACCACCGGGATGGGATGGCCCGTCACTTTACGCGCAGTCTCGATCACTTCCAACACGCTGTAGCCCTGGCCGTTGCCCAGGTTGTATTTGCGGGTGTTCAGCTTGTCCAAGTTCTCCATCGCCAAAATGTGCGCGTGCGCCAAATCCACCACGTGAATGTAATCGCGCACACAGGTGCCATCCGGCGTGTTGTAGTCATCGCCAAACACAGTAATGTGCGGGCGCTGGCCCAGCGCCACCTGCAACACCAACGGGATGAGATGCGTCTCAGGCGTATGGTCTTCGCCCACTTCGGGCGTGTCGCCGCAGGCATTAAAGTAGCGCAAGCAGGCAAACTTCACATCGTAAATGCGGTTGAACCAATACAGCAATCGCTCTACAAAATATTTGCTTTCGCCATAGGGCGAGCCGGGGACGATTGGGAAATTCTCGTCAATCAAGCCAATCTCTTTGTCGGCGGGCAAATCAAACAAGTTGGCCGTGCTGGACAAGATAAAGCGTTTGGTGCCGTGCTTCACCGCCTCGTCCAACAAGTTCGCCGCGTTCACCAGGTTGTCGCGCAAATACATCAGCGGCTTGTCCATGCTCTCGCCCACCAGCGTATAGCTGGCAAAGTGCATGATGCCATCAATGCCAGGGTTCTCATCAAACACGCGCGCCACATCGCTGGTGTTCGCCAAATCGCCCTTAAAGAATTTGGCCTTCGGGTTCACCGCCGCTTCGTGGCCCTGATATAAGTTGTCGAACACGACCACCTCGTAACCCGCCTTAATCAGCTCGCCCGTTGTAATGCTGCCAATGTAGCCTGCGCCGCCCGTAACCAGAATTTTTTTGATGTTGCTCATAGATAAATATTCAGTGTCCTCCAAAGAATAACCCAATGTTACTGCGTCAGCGCCGAGGTGCGTGAGCAGGCCATCACGCCCCTAACTAAAGACCCTGTCAATCTCCTGCCAACGGCGGGAAAACGCCTGCTTCTACGACAAACGAGTAGAAACGGTCATGCTAAACCTCGTCGAACCTACACCTCAGATAAATCAAAGTAATTCTTCAGTGATTTTCAAGACAAACACCGTACGCTCCTCAGTCTTGAAGTGGCTCGTTACTCACAAACAGGCCCTGGCCTTCAGCGCCATCTTGCCCGGCATTCTTTTTCTGCTGTTCTACAACCTGGGCCTAAACCCACGCCCCTGGCAAGACGATGGCGGCATGATGACCCTCGCCAAAACCCTCGTCACCGATGGCGTGTATGCCGTGCGCAGCAGCGAGGGCGGCCAAAGTATTGGCTACCAGAGCTTCGGCGCAGTGCAAAGCGTTGGCCCTACCGTCATCCTGCCGGTGGCCGCCAGCTTTAAGGTGTTGGGGATTGGGCTATGGCAGGGCCGCATCGTCACCGCGTTGTATTCGCTGATGGCGCTCGTGTTGTTTTACACCTGCGCCGCCAAGTTTTTCGGCGTGCGTTCGGCCATTGTGGCCGTTGTGTTTTTGCTCTCCGCTTCCAACGCTGTGTATGTGCTATGGAGCCGCTACGTGCTGGGCGATGTGCCCGCGCTGGCGTTCTTCTTTGCCGCACTGCTGGTCTGGTGGCACAGCATCGAAACCAAGCGCACGGTCTGGGCCATTCCTGCCGGTTTGTTGCTGGGCGCAGCCATGCTCACCAAAGGCCAATATGTGCTCATGGCCGGGGGTGGTTTTGCCGCGCTGCTGCTCCTGGATTTAATCTATTACAGGCGTCGTCTCACGCGCAGTATTTTTGTCACCGTCGGCATTGCCCTGGCCTGCTACGCCGCCTGGCAGGGCTGGCAATTTTGGTACTTTGGCGCAGATGTGTTTGCCGAGAACGCCACCAAGCTGGCGCAACTCTCGGCCTCGTATAACGGCTTTGGCTGGTACAACACCACCCGCAACCTGCGCGCCCTGTTGGGCCAAGAGAGCGCTCACCTGTATGCCTTTTGGGGCTTGCCCATGTTGGCCTATGGCCTGCGCTACGCCTTGCGCAACCAGCGCCACGCGCCCATCATGGCATTGCTGCTCATCTCATCATCCATGTGGCTGGGCTACGTGGTGTTCTACAGCATCTTCTGGAGCCCCAACTTAATTGCGCCCACCGCCACCGTCGCAATTCTTATTGGCAAGGTGTTTGTAGATGTGGTTGCCGCTGCGGTTGCTGCCTGGCGCGAGTGGCTTGCGGCACGACGCATATCGTCGACGACAACGTTGACGTCGACGTCGACGATTTCAGCCATCGCCACCACGCTGCTGCTCTTCGTCATGCTGGTCTGGACGCTAGACGAGTTACAAGGCGTAGTGCGCTTTGATGTGTTAGACCGCACAGGCCGCCGCAACAGCCAGCTACCGCGCCTCGGCAATTTAGCTGCGCCCAACCAAGCCGCCCAATTTATTGCGCAGCACATCCCCCAAAATGCCATCATCGAAACTTGGGAGCGCGAGTTGGGGCTGCTTACCGATCATCGCTATCACTTTCTCGACCAAGTGTATTTGGCCCGCAGCCAAAGCGTGATGCGCGGCCACGCCCGCCCAGACGACTACGCGTTGGGCCAGGCCTACTTCGAGCAGGTCAAACCCGATTACTTAGTCATCGGCCACCACGCGCATGTCACCGGCATTTACGATATGGCCTACATAACCGCACACAGCAAACGCATCACCACCATCGGCGAGGGTGATTTAGGCTACGATGTGTATCAGATGGCTCTCGGACAAAACTAACCTGCCTCGACACAATATGCCCTGTGGGCACCTGAAGGTTAGTGAAGGTTAGTGAAGGTCAGTGAAGGTCAGACTTTTAGCCAGTGAGTAACCCTGCTGCGGGCTTAGCGCTTGTGCGCATGGTTAACCGGCCAAATCCTCAACCTCCAACTTTGCCCGTAAGGCCAATATGCAAAAACGACGACTGTGTGTCTTGCGGCTCAGCCTATTTATGCTGAGTCTTCTCGCAACTAACTTTTTTACCGCCTGCCAGGTCTTTGCCAAGCCTTCGCAGTTGCCGCCCGGCACAAATTGGCAGCTTGTTTTTAACGATGAGTTTGACGGCGAGGCGTTGGACACCACCCGGTGGATCACCTGTCTGAATCCGGATTGGTGCCAGAACCACGATCTTCTCTCGATCTACCAACCCGCCAACATAACCGTGAAAAACGGCACAGCGCAATTAACCGCGCGGCGCGAAGCGGCGGGCGATTTTGCCTACACCTCCGGCGCCATCGCCACCTCCGAGACGTTTTCGCTGACATATGGCTACCTGGAAATGCGCGCCAAACTGCCCAAAGGCCAGGGCTTGTGGCCCGCATTCTGGGCGCTGAGCCCCACCCGCAAGTGGCCACCCGAAATTGATGTGGTGGAACTGCTGGGCCACGAACCCAACCGCGTTCACCTCCACACCCATTTTGTGGACACAAACGCCAAAGACAACCACGGCAACGAGGGCACCAGTTGGCGCGGGCCCAATTTTTCTGCGGGCTTCCATACCTTTGGGCTAAATTGGCAGCCCGGTTTGCTGGTGTGGTACGTGGATGGCGTGGAGCGCTATCGCAACACGCATGCGCCGGATGCGCCCATGTACTTAATCGCCAACCTGGCGGTGGGCGCAGAGAGCAGTTGGCCCGGCGCACCCGATGCGAAGACGATTTTTCCTGCGACCTACGAGATTGATTACATCCGGGTGTATCAGACCAGTCGCTAATTATTTTCAGGCCCGTGCACGCTGCCCTTTGCCAAATGTGTCGTTAATCAAGTTAGGTCGCTTATCGGGGAAGAGCATCATCTCAGCCAGCCAATGTGCCATTGGCTTGGGAGCGGCCCACATCGCCATAAACCACCCGCGAAAGAACAGCCGCATAAACGGCGAGACATCGAACCGCCGCGCCGCCGCCTTCAGACCCAGGCCACATAGCTTGCTTACGGTGTCGGTGGGGATGGGGTGCTGGTTCGGCTCCAGCTTCAGCGAGATCATGCGGTAAGAGATGGCCGAGACAGGCAAGATGTCATCGCCGGTTGCAGGGGCATTGGGCAAGCCCAGCATTTGGGCATA
This sequence comes from Roseobacter sp., assembly GCA_043748055.1. GTDB lineage: Bacteria > Chloroflexota > Anaerolineae > J036 > Brachytrichaceae > JANMVQ01. The sequence continues at coordinate 11,896 of JAYTNY010000208.1, read as the reverse complement.
CTTGGCCACGTGTGAGCGCATGGCGGTTTGGTGCCCAATTTCTCGGCGCAGGCGCGGCAGATTAACAAAGGGTTGCGTGTAATTGTTGGCCCCATGAATGCGGTAGTACGCGCCCACGCTATCGAGTGTCTCAACCTCACCAAAGAGACAAACGACATTGCACATGAAGTGATCGGGCGCATTGTTAAACAAATGCGTGGGGATGGGGAAAATATGTTGCAACGCCGCCCGCTTGTAGGCATTGCCGCTAAAGGCCACGATGGGCATATCGCCCGCAAAGGTCAAAATTTGGCGGCGCAGATCCCCGCTGGGCAGCGGTATGTGCGGCGGTGGCACTTGCACACCCGTGGGCTTGCCCTCACCATCTATCACCTCCATACGGTATTGCACTTTAGCCAGCTTGGGGTTGGCCTCAACCGCTTGGTACACGCGCTGGGCTGTGTCCAGCAACAGCTTGTCATCGGCATCCAAAAACATCACAAGCTCGCCACACGCTTGCGCAAAGCCCGCATTCACGGCGCTTTCTTGCCCACCATTGGCCTTGTAAACAGTTTTAATTTTTTTGCCATAGCTCGCCATCACTTGGTGCGAGTGGTCAGTCGAGCCATCATCCACAACGATAACTTCGATGTTGGGATACGTTTGATTCAGTGCGCTATCTATAGCATCGGGCAAAAAACGTCCGTAGTTGTAGTTATCTATGACGATGCTGATGAGTTTGCTGACGGGTTTTCCTTGCTCCAAGTTGTGTGCCATCCTTCAAGGTTTGTTAGGCTTTTCAATTTGATCTTCTTTTTGACGCTGCCACACGGGCCGCAACCCAGTAGCCAACAGCACCAGTGCGACCAGTGTTTGGCACAGGCAAAACGCCATGCCAATGCCCGCAATGCCATATTGGCCCAACAAGATGTAACTGCTGCCCAGCTCCAGCGCGGCCTGCACCACGGTTAGCAGCACAATGGCATGCAGGTGGCCTTGCACACGCGCCTTGCCAATGTAGACCATGATGACAACATTGGGAATGGCCGCCAACGCCAGCAAGCGCAACAACAAGGTGCCTTCTGCCACATAGCCTTTGCCAAACACTGCCAACACATACGGCGCAGCCACACATACCACGGCTGCTAACAACGCCACAATGCGCAACCCATTCTTTAACACGCGCTGGCAATATTCAACCAGGCGACGCTGATCCAACGCGGCTTCGACGGTGAGCGACGCGGTGAGATTGGTGGCGACCAGCCGCAGGGATGTGGCCAACAACGCGGGCAGATAGTAGTACGCGCCTGCGCTCTTACCTGCCACGTTCAGCACAAGAATGGGCAACAGCGTAAACGTTAGTTGCGCGGCCAACACCCCCAAATAGTTGCCCGCCACATAGCGGGCCACCTCGCGCAGCGAAATTTTCTGGGCTTGCTGCGTAAGCGCCACATGCTGGGGCATCAATCGTTTGAAGATCAACGCATTCACCGGCACGGTCAACAACGCCATTGGCACCACCGACGAGACGAAGATGCCATAGTCTTTCAGCCAAGCCGCGCACGCAATCAACAGCCCCAGCTTCAACGCACCAAAGACGGCGTTCTCGATCAAGATAAATTTGGGGCGGCGCAGCCCCGTCAGCACACTGTCTTGCAGCGTAAAAATAGCCATAAAGCTGACCGCCAGCACAAATAGTGTTTGCACGACCGGGTTGTCGCTCAGCAACGTCAGCGAGGGGGCCCAAGTACTTAATCCCAATAAAAACACGCCCCCAGCAACAACACCCAACCCAATGCTGATGAGATAGGCAACCCCTACCAGTCGCCGCACCGCCGCGCCTGCAGGCGGCACAAACCGCATAAATGTATCGTTAAAACTGAGCTGGGCAATGCCCGACAAAAAGGTCATGGCCGAGAGCGCTGCCGAGCTGACACCCACTGTGTCTGCGCTGTAGAAACGCGCAGCCACCACCCAATACAACAGCCCCAAGCCCGATGTGGCAGTGGCGTTGATGATGAGCATGTAGGCATTGCGTAGTAATGGCGATTGCAATTGCGAGCTGACACGTTCGATTAGACGCACGCGTTGTGCAGTAAGTTGAGCCGATTTCATTGTGGTTTATTGTGCAAGCGACAGTGTGACGCGTCTGAAAACCTGTTGCGGATTGTCTGCCTGGTAAAGCAATGCTTCGAGTGGCCCCGCGCCGGGCGGGTTGGCTGTCAGTTCAACAGTGCCAATCCAGGTGGTGCCAGTGGCAACGTCCAGCGCGGGCCACTCGCGCACCACAAACGTGCCACGTTGCACGCGCACACGGTAAGACACGGTCAGCGAATTCACGTTGTCTACGCCGATGCTGACACGGCCCAAATCATTCGCGGCCTCGTCGCGTTTAATCCACATATTCACCAACTCGGTTTGGGGGTACTGTGCGCCAATGGACGCGACCAAGACTGCAACAGCCACAGCCAGCCCCGCCACGCCAAACAGCACCATTTGCGAAGAGCTCAGCCTGCGCAAGGGCGCAGTCACTATTTCCTCCACCTCGGCTCCCGGTTCGCCAGGGCTGGGGTTACTTTGCCGAATGTAGGCCAGCAAACAGCCCACCAAGGTGATGCTGCCCAGCAACACCGCCCAAGACTCGGCGCGAATGCCCGCAGGCGTAAAGTTGAGCACAAACGCGCCCAACACCGTAACAATGAAACTGAGGCCGATGCTGAGCATGAGCCGCGCCGAGGGCACAAACGCGCGGCCAAACAGGGCTAATGTAAGCGCATACCCAGGCAGCACCAACGCCAACGGCAGGCCAAACACCCAACGCACCACGGCGGGCAGAGCTTCGCCTGCCAGCGCCACACCCACAGCCAATGCCGTGAACACCGAGACGATGAGCAAAGGGCGTGCGTTAGGGGACATACGGCCCCTTCATGTTTGTGCCTGCCGCATGCAAACGGCGCACATCGTAAATGCTAATGTTGCCGCTATCGAAGATGCGGTCTGCAAGCGGCACGGTCTCCATCATGTTTGGTGCGGGTTTGGGCCGGTCGGGGAATTGCAAATCCTGCAAACGCTGATCGTAGGTGAGATAAGCCACGCGGACGCTGCGCAAGTAATAAAGCTGATCCTCGCCGACAACGGGCGCGTTGAAAACCCCTTGCTGAATATACACATCGTCTTGTGGGCCAATGGTGTATTGGTCGCCATATGCGCCAAACACAACGACATTGGCTTCGTCGCCACCCACGATGTTGTTGCTGCCCAGGTGCGCGCGCGCCCACTGCGCCGCCGAGATGCCCTCGGCCTGAATAAAGCGCGTGTAGCTATCGGCATCGAACCCACCCGGCAAGCGCCACACCGAGATCAGCGCCGCCATCGAGCCAAACACGATGGTGGAGGCCCAGACCGTAAACACGGTTTTCCACAGCTTGGGCCAGCGCCCGTTTTCAAACAGATGGGCAAACCCGACCGCTACGACAAAGCCCACCGCCCAGAACACGTAGGACAAAGCACGCCCACCGGTTGCCAAACCATCCGGGGTTAACCGAATAACCTGGATAGCAGGATGCGCTATTGAGAAAGCCAACAAGGCCATAGCCAGGGCGTTGCGGTTGTATTTCCGAATGGTTTGCCACCAGCCCCACGGCAGGGCCAGCAGCACAAACCCGCCCGAGGCGAAGCCGCTGAGGCGAATCCACAACGGCACAACTTTGCCCGCCACCGGCGCAAACATTTGGCGCGGCGGGCGGTTGCCGGTAATTAAGCCGATGGTTTTCTCGACGGCGCCGAAGATGGGCAAGCCGAGATACGGAATGGTGATCGTGGCAATCAACGCCAGCCAACCCACCCCGGCGATGACAGCAATCAACGTACACCAGCCCAGCGCCGCCCGCTGCTCTTTCCAATCGCGGCGGATGTAGCTCACGGCGGTCCACAATCCCAAAAAGCCCGCCAACACATACGACGAAATGTGATGCGTGACCGTGATGGCAAGAATGCCAAAGCAAGCCACACCGAGCGTGGCAACGAGGTGGGTGGACTGCATGCGCGGCGTGGCGGTATTTTCTAGCAAGCAAAACAGCACTACCGCCGTAATGCCCAGCGCCAACGAGCCATAGGCAAACTGCGCATCGAAAATGACAAATTGCGGGCCAAGCATATAGACCAGCGTGGCAATGCTGGCGATGCGCCGAGATCGCGTTGCCAACTCAAACAGGTGGTACAGCCCCATCACCAACACCACCCGTGCCACACCCACCACCAGCGTGCCGCCATGAAAGATGGACAAGCCAGTGAGCGAGATGATGGCGCTGGTCGGGTTCTCTAAGCCGGGGTAAAACGGGCTAACGTGCAGGATGGGGTTGCGGACGAACAGTTGGCCGCTTTGCAAAATGTCGTAAGTGGTGCGCCAATGTTGCGTCTCATCGCCCATGCTGAACCACAGCGGGCTATACAACACCTTCACCAGATACATGCCCAGGCCAAACACCAACAGCGTGCCCAGCGCCTCGGCCCGCGAGGCGGTGCCAATGGCGATGCGGGCCACCGGCGGCACAAGCAAAACGAGATAACCGATCCAGAACACCGGCAACGCCCAACTCAGCTCGGCGCGCGCGGCAGTAAACGCCGCCGCCACAATAACCAGCCCCAATGCCGAGACAGCAGACAGCGCGGGTAGCCAACCCCATCCCCCACCAATGGCTTGGGCCGTGGCCGTGTGGGCGCGGCTGTGCGCTGGGGCGGTTATCACAAGTTGGGACATGATGCGTTTAGAGTCTGCTGCTCAGCTTCTGGTGCAGCTCGTTTCGTTTATGGGCCATGCGCTGGGTGATGTATTTTCGAGCCGGGGTTTCGATGAGGTGCAACGAGGCGATGGACACGGCAATCAGAATCAACAGAAAAGCAATGCCATAGGGAATGGAGCCATACGCAGGTAGCCACCCGGCTTCGCTCAAGACCTTCAGCACACGGTTCAACGGTGTCTCCAGAATATAAACGCCATAGCTGGCCTCGCCCAGCAACATGAGCGGCGGCAGAGAGAGAATGTTGACAATGAGACCACGTCCATGCGCCAGTGCATAGATGAGCAGTGCAAAAATGGGTGAGAAGAAGCCCAGCCGCAACAACAGCGTAAAAACGGGCACTTCAGGCGCCATCCACATAAGCCCGGCCAACCCGGCCAACCCGGCCAGCGTTGCCCACACATAGCTGCGCGATTGCGCAACAGCCAGAGGCGTTTTGAGCACAGACGTTTTTTGGACAAACAACAGGCCGGCACACATGCCCATCAAAAATTGTGGGGCGTTTAGCAATGGGTTGTAAATCAACGTATCAAACAGCAACGAGTAGGCACGCGTGGCTAGAAAACCTGGCACCAGCAACACCGATAGCACCGGGGCCAGCATAGCCACCGCCCACAAAATCAAAATAGCAGCAATGGTCTTGCCAGGTGTTAACCTGCCCAAAACTTTTACACAGACAGCGGCAATGAACGGAAACAGCGCATAGAAAAATGCCTCCACCGCTACAGACCAACCCGGGCAGTTAATGCCACACGCTGTCCACGGGAACCAAGTGTGCAACAGCGTGCCTTCCAACAGCAGTTGGGTCGCCGTCCAGCCAGAGGTTTGGTTTCGGGCGATTTCGCCATACGTCAACAGGCCAATCACCAGCGCCACAAAATAAGCTGGGTATACGCGGGCAAAGCGGGCCACCCAGAACTTGGGGCGGTTTATGGGCTTGCCTGCATAGTTGTAAGCCAGCACAAACCCAGACAGCACAAAAAACAGGCTGACGCCGATAAAGCCATACGAAGCCAGACTGGCAATGTAAGGCGGAAATTTCTCTGGCGCAGCCAGATACAAATGAAAGGCGATAACCGCCAACGCCGCAAAAAAACGAATGCCGGTCAGGGCCTTAAGCTGAGCTTTGGGTTGCATGATGGATTTCTGGCGCAATGTGTGACGACGCACCGGACTCCATAGTCGTGTGCGCCCCGGCGACCCCGCAAACCAGATCGTGATACAGCGTCTCGATTTGACCGACGACGGTGCTGGCCTGGAACTCGACCAGCTTGCGCTGGCCCGCTGCGCCCATGCGCGCCCGCAGGGCTGGGTCATCCACCAATTGTTGCATGGCCGCAGCCAGCGCATCAACATCGCTGGGGGGCACCAGCAGGCCGGTTTCGTTATGGGCCACAATGTCGGTTAGCCCGCCCATGCGGCAGGCCACGATGGCTTTGCTGCACGCCATGCCCTCCATCGCCGTCGTTGGGCAAGGGTCGCTCCACACCGAGGGCACCACCCCAAACTGGCAGCGCGCCCACGCCTGCATCACCGCCTCGTGCGGCCAATCTTGCAACACAATCACGTTGGGCGGGAAGTTCTCGGTCTGCACCGGGTATTCCTGCGTTTTGTAGCCAATAATCACCAGTGGCGGCGCGTTCTTTAGTTTTTTGTGGGCTTCAACCAAAACATCCACGCCTTTGTAACGCCCAAATGCGCCAACAAACAAAATAAAGTCGCCCTGTGGCAACTCGGCGGTTTTGGGGTGCGGCACAGGGTTAATCTGGCCCACGCTATCTGGCACGAAGTTAGGAATCACTCGCACCGGTAGGCCATGAGCCGGTTTTCCAGCCTTCATCAGCCGGTTGTCCTCGCCCACAGCGGTGCTGACCGGCACGAACATATCCACGCTTTTGCGCTCCCAGACCTGCATCACTTTGTTGGTCAACAACACGGGGGCGCCTTTCACCAAACCATAGTGCTCGCCTGCGCAGCCAATGCATTTGATGGGGCCTGGGCCGGTGCAGTGCGAATCGCCATAAATCAGCTTCTTTTTGGGGCAGATGAGGCTATGGTCATGCACCGTCAGCACCAGCTTAGCGTTGGCATGCGGCTTCAGCGGCAGAAAAGAATAAATCAGCCAGTTGTGGGCATGAATCACATCCGGCTGTTCTTGCTTAATAATCTCTTCGAGCGCCGAGGTAAGTTCGGGATCGGGAAACGAAGGCGCGTGAAAACGCACCTCCTCGCTAAACAAAAACTTGGCCCGCTGCATGGTGCTGCGAATGCGATGCACCCGCACGCTGCCATCTAACTCAAACGGCTGCATGCCCTTGTGCAAGATGGTAGCCACCGAGACGTGATGCCCACGCGCCGCCAAGTGCGCGCTGAGATTTTTAACGTGGCGTTCCTCGCCACCAAAGATGGGCGGGTAGAACTGGGCAAGCATGAGAATTCGCATGATGTATGACGCCTAGACAAAAGGATTCCAGGCTTTAGCCGGTTAGTGACTTAAGCTCACCACTTAAATCGCGGTTGCATATGTAACTGGCTAAAGCCTGGAGTCCAAAGTGTTTTTCGAGTTGCTCTAATTCAACTGAGCCGTGTCCTTCACTGTACTGTCGTATGCAACTGTGTTGCCTGCAAATTGGCAACGGGTTGCCGAATAATGTCGCCATAAAGGCTAAGCAATCCCTCGGCGCAATCGTCCCAGGTGGGCAGGTGAATGGTCTTGGGGGTGTGGGGCTGGCGCAATTGGCGCAGCATGATCGCCGCCAATTGCTCCGGCGTGCTGTTCAGCGGCGCGGCTTTGGCATAGCCATCGTCGGCCAGCTCTTGTAAGCCGGATGTGTTGGATACCAGCACCGAGCGGCCCAGCGCAATCGCCTCTAGCATCGCCATTGGGTGCGTCTCGTATTCGCTCATCAACATAACGAGGGACGCGCTGGCGAGAACCTCAGCCATGCCCTGCCGGTCGGTTGGCTTTACGGCGCGCACTTCGGCGTTGGCTTGCAAGTTCAAGCGCGCGATTTGCGCGTTCAACTCGCTTTCATAATCCCCGCCGCCCACAATGCGCAGTTTGGCATTCGGCATAGCCTTCAGCACATGCGGCATGGCAGCAATGGCCTGTTGATGGCCCTTGTAGCGTTCGAGCCGCCCAACCGAAAGAATTAAAGGCGCGTCGGGGTCAAGTGGCTTTGGGCTTGCGTTATTGGCTGCAATGTCGCAGCCGTTGGGGATGTAGGCGAACCGGCTGCCCGGCACGCCCAGCGCCTTACCAAAGCTGTTCACCTCAAACTTTGCCGTGGCAATTAATTTGTTGGCGCGGCGCAGCAACGGCGCATAAGCCTGGTTCTGCACACCGCGAATGGCGTTGCGCAATTTCGAGGGATGCCCGCCGCCATGAAAAGTGACGACATACGGCACGCCCGCCCGCAACGCGCCCGCCATGGCCAACGGCGAGGTAAACGTTAAATAATTTTGGATGTGAACGAGGTCCCACTTGCGCCCGTCAGCATCGCCGTTGCGCGCCACGCGGTAGACCTCTGGCGAGAAATACCAATCGCTGCGGCTTGGGTAAGAGCGCACGCGAATTAAATTCACGCCATCAATCGTCTCGGTCTTGGGCAGCTTGCCAAGCGCAGTGTCGCCGGTGTCCGTCGAGACGACGGTGACAGAGACGCCAGCTTGTGCCAAACGGCGCGAGACTTGGTACACGTGGTTTTCCACGCCGCCCATGTAGGGGAATGCTCTGGGTGTTGCGATGAGTAGGCGCATGAATAAGTTAATACGAAACTCGGAGGTCGAGGCTTTAGCCGGTGTAGAAACTCAATTACAACCAAAATTTGCTGAGCAGTTACTTAACCGGCTAAAGCCTCGGCCTCCGTCGCTAATTCGCCGCCACCTTTTGGGCTGGGGTGGATGGCGCAACAATTGACTTAAAGCGCAGCGCGGCGCTGGTGCCCAAGTAGCTAAACGCTGCTGTTGCCAGCCCCGCCACAATGGCGAAGGATCGGCCTGGCCCGCCCAGATCGCCGCGCAACCCATCCGCCAGCCCGCGCAACACGCCTTGTGGCAAGGTCACCATGGTGTGTTTGCGCTCGGAGGCCAAGCCGTCTTTGCTGCCCACGAATTGCGCAACCAATGCTTTGGAGCGGCCCTCGTAAAAACAGCGCTGGCGCAAGTAGCTGAACTTGGCGCGGCTGGCGGGCACGTGATGGCGCACTTTCGCAGGCGGCTGATGCATCATCAATTTCTCTGGGTAGCGCTGGCCCAGGCGAATGCAAAATTCGGTCTCGTCGCAGCCCAGCGGCTTGCCACCGGCATGGCCGATCTCGCTGCGAAAGCCGAGAATATTTTCAAAGGCCTCGCGCCGGAAAGACATGTTGCAGCCAATTAAGTTGCGCATGGGGGCCAATGTTTCGGGCATGCCTTTGTAGGTACAGCCCACCACCCAGTAAAACTCGGCGGGGAACCAGGCGGGTTTGCCGCTCTCCCAAATTGGCTCAATGGTGCCACCCACGCCAACCACGTTCGGGTCGTCGTAGGGCGCGCACAACTGCGCCAGCCAATCTGGCTCGGCAATGGCATCGTCATCCAAGAATGCCAAAATATCGCCGCTAGCCACCGAAATGCCCATGTTCCATGCCCCGCCGGAGCCGCGTGGCTGGGTGTTCTCCACCACGTTGGTGTTGGGGAAGCGCGTGCGAACACGCTCGAACAAAACCGGGTTGTGATCTACGACCAGAACGACCTCTTGCGGAGCCATGTTCTGGGCGAAGGCCGATTCGACGGCTTTCTCGAAATACTCCCAGCGTTTATCGGTGTAGGTTCGAATAATGACAGAGACGTTCCAGTGCTTAGGCATAAATAAAGTGCAAAACCTGCCAAGTTCCGCAGAACCGGGCAGGTTTAGTAGATGCAAACGATGGGGATGGTTTAGAAGCCATCAATGACGACACCGGGGAAGTAGCGCCGATCTACTTCTTCAGCGGGTTGCTGCGCCTTGTTGTTCTTGCCACGCGCCCACTCTTGCACAATGGCCGTCAAAATCATCCAGCCCGCAGAGAAGGTGGCGAGCTTGGCTTCGCCGGTAATGCGCTGATACTCGAAGCTGGCGACCTCGACCACGCGCAGGCCATCGCGTGCGACGCGGATGTTGCTGATGATCTCCATGGCCCAGTTGTTGATATCGAGCGCGAGATGATCGGCATGTTTGCGCCAGAAGGCATTGTAGCCATAGGTGATGTCGGTAAAACGCGTGCCAAACAAAACGTTGGTGAGAGTGACCAGGCCGCCATTGCCCACCTGGCGAAACCCCGGCATGTCCGAGGTGCCTGCACCCTGCAAGAAGCGCGAACCTTTGGCGTAATCTGCGCCCGCCATGAGCGTGGCGACGAAGTTGGGAATTTCGATAGGGTCGGTGGAGCCATCGGCATCCAACAAAACGACGATGTCGCCGGTGGCGGCCCGAATGCCGCTGCGCAACGCTGCGCCTTTGCCCTTGCCATCTTGCTCCACAATGCGAATAGTGGGCATAAGCTTACGCGCCACATCGGCGGTGCCGTCGGTCGAAGGGCCGGGGATGAGGATGACTTCATCTACCCAAGCCGGAATGCGCGGTAGCACATGCCGCATATTGCCCGCCTCGTTTAGCGCTGGGATGATGGCGCTAACAGTGGGGCGCTTGGCCCCGTTATCTTTCGAGACTTTCAAAAAATCCAATACATCCGATGCTTTCAAATTGTCCACAGATATTCCTCCCGATTTTTGCGATGTTGAACGAAAACGATAGTTCGATGTTGCATCTTGGCGACAGTCGCGTGGCATTCTTGGCAAGCTAAATCGTGCGAGCAACTCACGATTAGATTTGCGTTAATTGCAACGAGACGTGTTACGAGCTTGAAAAAGCCGAGATACAAAACAACAAATTTGTAGTTTTGTAGCCACGGTCAGCACTACTCCCCTCAAAGCAGTACGAATATGCTACAACTAAAGTCCTACAGGCGCAATGGCTATTTTGCTGTCAATACGCTATTAAATGCAATTAAGCAACTATAAGGATTTGATCATGACAAATCTGCATTTTTTATCGCCTATTTTGCGAATTTAGTCTAACTTATCTATGACAATAGTCGGAGATTGTGCATAAATCCCCCATGACTGACAGGAAATTGACAAGTGTCTAGCAAACACTTAGCCACAATTTGAGCCGTTTGCGCTTTGGGTGCTTGTTCAAAGGGCATCCAGACAAATGTGTAGATGTGGGCGTGCGGGGTGGAGACAGATCAGCGCGAGCGCCGGGCAAGCGCCTTTGCCAGCAAATGCTTGGCGCACGCGAGGGGGTGCGTGAGCGGGATGCGCGATTGAACCCAGGCCGTGCGCAACCCGCGTTTGGCATCGCGCCAGAGGCTCAGAACGTCCACATCCCGATCTCGACCCACCGAGACTGTGCGATCTGGCCCGCTAAAGCGCTGCTCCACATACAGATGGGTGATGTGGCGTGCGGCTTCCTGTGCCGTGGGCGCACGTTGGGCTAGGGCTTCGGCCTGCTCGTAGGGCGTAAGCGCAGTTTTGCGGCCAATGCCCAGCCAATGCGCCCAGCGGCTTAGCATGGCATAGGCCCGTTCGATGGGCGGGAACTTGCCCAGCCCGGCCCGCTCGGCCACGTTGAGGGCCAAGTAGCCCAACGCAGCCAAGACTGGGATGACCAGCAAGAAACGCAACCAACTGCCCCAAAACGCCTCAAACAGACGTTGCGCAAACTGGCTGGCGGCTTGCCCAACGCTGGGCGCAGGTGCGGGCGCTGTGGGTTGGGCCTGCGGGTTTTGTTGATTGGGTTGGGGCGTGGGCGTGCCTGCTGCTTTGGGTTCGGGCGTGGGGGTGGGCGGCTGCGCCAGCGCGGCCCCGTTTTCTTCTTGGGTTTGGGGCTGCGTGCTGTCTATTCTTCTAATGGGTGGCTGGTTCGCCGTCGGTTCAAACTCCACCCAGCCGTAATCTGGGAAGAAGACCTCGACCCAGGCGTGCGCATCGTTGGCTTTGACGAGATGGGTCGTTTGCTCGGCGGTTGTGTTATCGGGGTCAATCTCGCCTTGGGCGTAGCCAATGGCCATGCGGGCGGGCACGCCCAACGAGCG
>JAYTNY010000207.1:0-2849 GCA_043748055.1 Roseobacter sp. | reverse complement strand
GGCAAAACTTTTGCTGCGGCCTCGCTCCAGCACCAGCACATTCATGCCGCCCTCGGCCAACACAGCCGCCGTAATGCCGCCGCCCGCACCCGCGCCAATGATGATTGCGTCGTACATTGTTTTCATGTTTATAAGGTTCGTAAAGTTTTTAAGGTTGGTTATAACTTTACCAACCTTAAAAACTTTACTAACCTTTCACCTCATACCCCACCATCTTCCACGCCGCGCTGTTCTTGTTGCCGCCGTTGCCGGGGTCGCTGTAAAAGCCCTCGGCGGCGTGGTTTGTAACCATGTCCAAAAATGATGGGGCAGCGATGGGCCATGCGGTGTGGATGTGGCCTTGTTCCAGTTGTGCCAGCAGGTGCGTCTGCCCAATCGGGTCTAGCTCGGCAAAAGGTGTGCCGGTTCGGGCTTGGGATTCAGCCTCCAACGCATCTAGGCCTAGTCGATAGAAATCAACCTGGTCGCGCAAATCTCTCTCAAACTGCTTCGCCAAATAATCGCCTACGCCTGCTTGCCACCCGCTGGGGAAATCATCAGCGGGGATCAAACAATCCACCAATGCCTGCAACGTGCGCCACTGGCTTTCGTTTAGTGTTTGTGTGTACATGCAGGCGAGTGTAACGCGTGAGGGCAAACCTCGCAGGCCCGCAAGATCGTTAACATCACCAACTTAGTACGCCTCAATCGGCGAGAAACGCCACCGCCGCCGCAACCACGTCTACATCCCTCAACCCAGCCGTGTGTCCCAGCCCGCTGGTAGCCAGCAGGCGCGCATTGGGGATGGCCCGCACATAGGCCTCGCCATGCGCAAACGGCACAATTGGGTCGCGCACATCGTGTACCACCAGCGCCGGTATTTTCATGTTTGCCGCCTCTTGCGCCGCATCAAATTCCGCAGGCCAGCGGCCCACGCGTTGGCGAAACGCTTCGCGCATGGCTTGCATTTGCTCCAGCCCAGCGCTCTGCGCGTAAGGCGAATTGCGGATCAGAAACTCCACATCGGTGCCGCTCGCCATCAGCACCAGCTTCTCAACGCCCAGGTTTTGTTCGTGCGCCAGCAACCAAGCCGCGCTCATCCCACCAAACGAATGCGCAACAACGGCTTTCACATTGCCCATCTGCTGCACTGCATTTTTAATCGCCTCGGCCCAATCCAGCATAGTGGCCTGGCTGCCTTCGGATTGGCCGTGCGCGGGCATATCCAACGCGGCAACGCGCAAGCCTGCTGCCAGCAACGGTGGCACAAATGCGCCCATGCGGCCCGCTTGCAGCTCCCAGCCATGCACCAGCAAGGCCGTCGGCGCAGCATTGGCTGCGTCGGGTGCGCCATCCCACACAAAGCCCGCTAACTTTATAGGTGGTCTGCTAATGGCAGGCCATTCGAGGATTTGCCGATGCGAAATGGCCACGCGTCGAGCGTTCTCCAGCAGGCGCAAGGCTTTGGGCGAGGTGTCGCGGGCCTGCGGGGTTAAGAAAAGTTCAAAGAGTTGGTTGGCGCGTTCGTCTACCGTTGGTGTTTCGTTCACTTGTCCTCACTTTGTTGATTTAGCCTGCAATCGGCGCTGCGGTTGCCTCATCTACGCCTTGCTTCGCCAGCGCATCCAGTGCCGCCATTAAGGTCTGAAGGTTTTCAAGCGTGTAAACATCCACCACTTTGCCCCAACGCAGTTTTAGAAACTGCACCAGCCCATTCTCGTAAGCCGCGCCGTTGCGAAGCTGGCCTGCCACCTGCAATTGCACCGCAGCAGTCGTATCCCACGGCCAACCTGATACGACGACGCGATTCACCTTGAATTGCAAACCGGGGAACAAGCGAAAGATGCGCTGAAACCACTGGCGCACCGCAACCAGGCTGTGGCGTTCGCCGCCCATCGCATGCTGGCCCTCAAACAAATAATGCACATTGGGCGAGAACTGTTTGAGCAACGCGTCATAGTCGCCTTTGCTCAGGCTCTCGAAGCCCTGAATAATAATTTGCCGAACGATGCTGTGATACATACAATTTTTTCCTCCTTTTTTTTGTAACTATTCAGCCCATTGCCCAGCGATTTAGACAGAATGAACAAAATTTACAGAATATTCTGTTGAATTCTGTTCATTCTGTCGAGAAAAGTGGGAGGCTGAGTAATTACTTTCTTTTTATATTTATCTTCAAGCTGAAAGAGATTGGATAAAAGCGAACAGATGGGCGCGGGCGCGGCGAATGTGTGCAGGGTCGTCAAATAACTTGCTCAGCATCAGCGCGCCCTCGCACATGCCGACGATGGATGTGGCGACGGCGCGGGCATCTACATCGGTGCGCAACTCGCCACTTTTGATGCCGCGCTTGACGTGAATGCCGATCAGCCGCAGCAGGCCGTGCATGGCTGCTTGCGCCTTTTCGCGCAAAATCGGGTTGGCGTCATCCGACTCGATTGCCGTGTTCAAGATGGGGCAACCGCCCTCGACGACTGGCTCGGTGTAACTGCGCACCAGCACCTCCACAATGGTTTGCAGGGAACCCACGGCACTTTGGCCTTCGCGCAAGGCCTCGGCAAACCGCTCGCGGAACTTGCCGATGGCGTAATCGAACGAAGCCAGTGCCAGTGCCTCTTTGCTGGGGTAATGGTTATACAAACCACCTTTTTTCAGGCCGGTGGCCTTCACCAAATCCTCGATAGATGTGCCAAAGAAGCCGCGCATGTTAAACACGGGCGCGGCGCGGGCCAAAATGGAGCCGCGTGTCCTTAATCCTTTTTGCATGGTGCTTTCTCTCTAAATAAAACCGACCGTTCGTTTTTATTTTAGCATGGCTGTGACCCCGACCCTGCCGCTTCGCTTACACGGGAGTCGTTGATGAACTCAAC
>JAYTNY010000206.1:0-2764 GCA_043748055.1 Roseobacter sp. | reverse complement strand
TTATTAGTTATTGGTTATGCTCATCCAATAACCATCAACCAATAACCTCTCAAAAAATGCGCCCTCCCATAGATCGCCTCCGTGTGCATTACTTCTTGGTGAAGCTAGGCATGGCTTTTCGCCATCCGGCACGGCTGTTTTTGGTGGGCGGCACCACGCTGGTGTATGAAGGGCTGCGCGAGCAATCGCTGGATATCGACATCAGCTACGAGGTGGCGGTGGAACACGAATCTGCGTTTTCATCAGCCATTCAGTCGCTCAAAGAAGAGTTACAAGTGAATGTAGAGCTAGCCTCGCCCGGAGACTTTATTCCTTTGCCTGCGGGCTGGAAGGAACGCGCCAAATTTGTGGGGCGGTTTGGGCAAGTCGATGTCTTTCACTTCGATCTATACAGCACGGCGCTAAGCAAAATTGAGCGCGGGCGCGAAGGCGATTTTCAGGACGTGTTAGCCATGCTGCGGGCGGGCCAGATTGAGATTGTTGAACTGCGCGCAGCGTTCGAGAACATCATGCCACGCGTGGAGGCCGAGAGTTTGAAGCGCAACCCCGAACGCTTTCTGCGCAACTTTGCGGCGCTGGAGGCGATGGTAAGCCATGGAAATAGTTGAGCGTCTTCGCTCGGTATAATCTTCCTTGTTCTATGGACGATACCCAAACGCAAGCGACACCGCAGCCTGTATCCACACTTGCCCCGGCCAAACCGCAGCCCACGCAAACCAATTGGAAGCTGATTGCGGGCTTAGTCGGCGCTGGCTTGCTCATTCTTGCCATCATCGTCGGCATCCTCTTTTTGCTGACGCGCAACCCGCAAGTGACCGCAAATTTACGCGATGTCGCCATCATCATCTTCGCCACCATCGGCTTGTTTTTGATGATTGTGCTGGGCGCGTTGATGATTGTGCTGGTGTACTACATGCAATCGCTCGTGGCCCTGCTGCGCAACGAGATCAAACCCGTGTTAACCAACGTAAACCAAACCGTAAACACCGTGCGCGGCACCACCACCATGGTCGGCGACAACCTCGCCAAACCCATTGTGAAGGCTGCCAGCTTTTTGGCGGGGGTGCAGGCCGCAGGCAAGGCGTTTACTGCAAAGGCAGCGAAGGTAGATAATAAGAAGAGAGATTAGAGATTAGAGATTGGAGATTGACACGATCAATCTCCAATCTCCAATCTCTAATCTCCAATCTTTTGGAGTGAACCTATGTCTGATAACAATTCCGGCAGCGAATTTGGCGCGTTTTTTGCGGGCATTTTGATTGGCGGCTTGGTGGGCGCGGCCACAGCACTGCTGCTGGCGCCACAGAGCGGCGAAGAAACCCGCAAGCAACTAAGCAAGAGCGTGGGCGACATTCGCGACACTGCGCAAGATTCGCTTGAAGATGCGCGCGAACGCGCCGAGGCCACGATTGCCGATGCGCGCCGCCGCGCCGAGCGCATTGTGGAGGAAGCCCGCGAACGCGCCGAGACCATTGCCAAAGAAGCCAAGACCCGGGTCGAGAAAGAAGCGGACGGCAAACTGGCCGCAGACAGCGGCGATGCCTAGCGTCCCGTTCCAACAGTCAGACACACCTGCGGCTGGTACGCATCAAAAACCTCGCGGGTTTAGGCACGCTCGAACTTTTAAGTTCGATTCGTTGTCAAATCCGCGAGGTTTAGTAACTGGTTACGCCGCGCTGGGTGCTGTGGTTTGGACTTGGTTTGGTCTGCTAACCCCTACCCTCTGTTAGCACATTCGGGCTGAATCCAGGACTTCGGTTCTTGGTAGAAGCGTAACTTTTTTTAGAAGAGAGCGTGCCACTCTGCATTGCAGGGCTGGCGCGTTTTTGTTTTCCAGTCTGGAGCGTTAAGCCATAAGCTGTAAGCGCGCTCCAAGCTGATCGCTTAAAGCTTACGGCTTAACGCTTTTAGGAGAACCATGTTTACCGAAGATTTTGTGAATACGTTACCGATGGAGTCTAGTCTGACGCCTGCCGTGGGCCGCGCATCGGCGCAGGCACCAGCAGGCGGAGCGCCTTTGCAGCACAGCCTGCAAAAGACCCATCCTCTCGAAGGTTGCTCGCACGAGCTTGGCTTTTCGCAAGTTCAGCTTTCGGGAGGATTGCCCGAATACCCCGTGAGCGAGCGCGAGCAATGGTTCGCCCGCGCCGCAGCCGTCATGCCCTACGGCGTCAGTTCCAACTTTCGCTACTGGGGCGATGCCGACACCATGATCGTCCGCAAAGCACATGGCGCGTATTTGTGGGATGTGGACGGCAAGAAATATATTGATTACCGCCTGGGCTTTGGCCCGGTTATTTTGGGGCATGCCTTCCCCGCCGTTACGCAGGCTGTGGCCGAAGCGATGACCGACGGCAACACATTCGCCCTCACCAATATTTACGAGGTGCAGGCCGCCGAGCGCTTTGTGCGCATGACGAACACCGACATGGTGCGCTGGACCAACAGCGGCGCAGAAAGCACGCTCCACGCCATTCGCGTGGCCCGCGCACATACCAACCGCGACAAGCTGATTAAGTTCGAGGGCAGCTACCACGGCGCGCACGATTACGTGATGTGGAGCACGCCCAACGCCCCGCTTAGCGCGCTCGGCTCGGCCAAAGCACCGCGCGCCATCGCCAGCAGCAGCGGCATCCCCAACGCGCTCAACGGCATGACGTTGACGTTGCCCTACAACGATTTTGAGATGTTGGAGAAGACGGTGAAGGACAAGCACGGCGATATTGCCGCGATCATTGTCGAGCCGATTATGGGCAACCTGGCC
>JAYTNY010000205.1:0-6020 GCA_043748055.1 Roseobacter sp. | reverse complement strand
GTTTGACGAACACTGGGACTTGGCCTTTAAGGTGGAGACGCACAACCACCCCAGCGCGCTGGAGCCGTTTGGCGGCGCAAACACCGGGCTGGGTGGCTGCATCCGTGATGTGCTGGGCGTGAGCGCCAGACCCATTGCCAACACGGATGTGTTGTGCTTTGGGCCTCGCCAATCCCCAATCCCCAATCCCCAATTACTTGCGGGCGTGCTGCCTCCTCAGCGCGTCTACGACGGCGTGGTGCGCGGCATTGAGGACTACGGCAACAAGATGGGCATCCCCACCGTGAACGGGGCCATCTTGTTTGACCCAGGTTACACCGCCAACCCACTGGTGTTTGCAGGGTGCTTGGGCATTCTGCCCGCCTCCAAACAAAATGCCATTCCCAAGAAGGCGGGCGATGGTGATTTGATCGTGGTGATCGGCGGGCGCACCGGGCGGGATGGCTTGCGCGGCGCGACGTTTAGCAGCATGGAGATGGACACGACGACCAGCACGGTTGCCGGTAGCGCAGTGCAGATCGGCCATCCCATCCACGAAAAGCAGACCCAAGAGGCCGTGTTGCAGGCGTATGCGTTGGGCCTGTATAGCGCCATTACCGATTGCGGCGCGGGCGGTTTTAGCAGCGCGGTGGGCGAAATGGCGAGCGGGTTGGGCGCGATGGTTCAGCTCAACGATGCCCTGCTTAAGTACCCCGGCTTGCAACCCTGGGAGATTTGGTTGAGCGAGGCGCAGGAGCGCATGGTGTTGGCTGTGCCGCCCGCGCACTGGCCCCAGCTTAAAACCATTTGCGATGGGCAAGATATCGAAGCCTTCGTCCTCGGCACCTTCGCGGCCACTGGCCGCCTAAAGTTGCTTTACGGCGAGCACGAAGTGGGCAACCTGGATATTGAATTCTTGCACGACGGCATTCCGCAGCGCAAGCTGAAGGCGGAGATTAAAGAGATTAGAGATTGGAGATTGGAGATTAGAGATTCACAATCTCCAGTCTCTCCGATAGAACAGCCTATCGGCAATCTCCAATCACCCATTAACCTGACCCAATCTTTACTAAACCTTCTGTCTCATCCCAACATTCGCAGCAAAGAAGATGTGGTGCGCAAATATGATCATGAGGTAAAAGGTCAGACGGCAGTAAAGCCGTTTGTGGGTGTGGCGAATCATGGGCCAGGAGATGCGGCAGTGCTGGTCATTGGAGATTCACAATCTCCAATCTCTAATCTCCAATCTCCTCTTCGCGGCATCGCCCTCTCCAACGGCATCTGCCCGCAATTTACAAAACTGGACCCGTATGCGATGGCGTGGGCAGCCATAGACGAAGCCGTGCGCAACGCGGTGGCGGTGGGGGCCGACCCAGATCGCATCGCCATCTTGGACAACTTTTGCTGGGGCAACCCGGCCTTGCCCGACCGATTGGGCAGCTTGGTGGAATGCGCGCGTGGTTGTTACGATGCAGCCGTAGCGTATGGCACGCCCTTCATCAGCGGCAAAGACAGCCTAAACAACGAATACGCCGATGCCGACGGCACACGCCACGCCATCCCCGGCACACTGCTCATTAGCGCCGTGGGCATTGTGCCGGATGTGAACCGCACCGTGACGATGGACTTGAAACAGGAAGGCAACTTCTTATTTGTGGTGGGCGATACGCGTGATGAATTAGGCGGCAGCCACTTCCTGGAGATTAGAGATTGGAGATTAGAGATTGATGCAGGGCAATCTCCAATCTCCAATCTCCAATCTCTTTCGCCACAACCTGTGCCCGCTGCGTTAGATCGCTTACGCGGCTTGCACAACGCCATTGCTGCTGGTTGGGTGGCAAGCTGCCACGATTGCAGCGAGGGCGGGCTGGGCGTGGCCTTAGCCGAGATGTGTTTGGCCGGACGCTTGGGTGCAGAGATGGATTTGGCGCGCGTGCCTGCTCCCCCTCTCCTGGCAGGAGAGGGGGTTGGGGGGAGAGGTTTGTGGCTGTTGTTCAGCGAGTCGCTCTGCCGGTTTGTGGTGGAGGTGAAGCCAGAGCATGTGCCTGCGTTTGAGGAAGAGATGCAAGGTTTGCCTTGTGCCGAAGTAGGCCGGGTGTGGGATGACGGCGTGCTGCGCATTCGCGGCCTAAACGGCGAAAGCGTGGTGTGGGCAGATGTGAGCGCGTTGGAAGAGGCATTTTGTGGGTATACACAGACATCAGACATCAGACATCAGACATCAGACGTCACGCCAACCTTCCAACCTTCCAACCTCCAACCTTCCAACCCTCCAACCTCCAAACGCGTCCTCATCCTGCACGCCAACGGCACCAATCGAGATCACGATGCAGCGGCGGCCATTGCGTTAGCGGGTGGGCTGCCGGAGATTGTGCATATCAATCAACTCATCAACAAAACGCGCCGCTTGTCGGACTATCACATGCTCATCGTCCCGGGTGGCTTTGCCTATGGCGATGACTTGGGCAGTGGCGTGCTGTGGGCGCTGAATTTGCGTGAGCAATTGGGCGAGGCCATGCAACAATTTATCGCCAGCGGTCGGCCTGTGCTGGGCATTTGCAATGGCTTTCAGACATTGGTGAAGGCGGGTTTTCTGCCGGGAGGAAGCAGACGACAGACATCAGACGACAGACATCAGACATTGGAGACTAGGCGCGTGACGCTGACATTTAACGCGTCCAACCACTTTGAGTGCCGCTGGGTGGAACTGGACGCAAACCCAAACAGCCCATCGCTTTTTACCAAAGGATTAAGCGAGCCAATTTACTGCCCAGTGGCGCATGGCGAAGGGCGCTTTGTGGCAGGCGATGCAAACACACTGCGCGAATTACAAACCAAGAATCTCATCGCGCTCAGCTATGTGGGCGAGGGCTACCCAGCCAACCCCAACGGCAGCATCGCCAACATTGCGGGCATCTGCAACGAGGCGGGCAATGTGCTGGGCCTCATGCCACATCCCGAAAACCACATTTACCCCTGGCAACACCCCCGCTGGCACCGTGGCGAACGCGGGCAAAGTGGGTTGGGGTTGTTTGTAAATGGTTTGAAGAATGCGTAAATAGGGATTAGAGATTGGTGATTACGAACTCACCAATCTCTAATCCCTATTCACCAATCCCTAATCACATGCTCACTCAAAACGAACTCCTCCTCGCCATTCCCTCCGCGCTGCGCAGCGTAGAGCTGCCACAGCTTGGCCCCAAGCACAGCGGCAAGGTGCGCGATATGTATTTACAGGCGGATGGCACGCGTGTGTTGGTTACAACGGATCGCATCTCGGCATTTGATGTGGTGCTGGGCGTCATTCCGTTCAAGGGGCAAACGCTGAACCAACTGAGCGCGTGGTGGTTTGCGCAGACGCAGGACATTGTGCAAAACCACATGCTGAGCGTGCCTGACCCAAATGTGATGATTGTGCGCGAGGCGCAGCCGTTGCCGGTGGAGGTGATCGTGCGCGGCTACATTACCGGCGTGACAAAAACTTCGTTGTGGAGCTTGTATGCAACAGGCGACCGCAAACCGTATGGCATTGCGCTGCCCGATGGCCTATGCAAGAACGACGCGTTGCCAGAGCCGATCATCACCCCAACCACAAAAGCCGAGGCCGGTGGGCACGATGAACGATTGACGCGCGAGGAGATAGTTGGCACAGGCTCGGTTGCGCCCGCGTTGTGGGCGCAAGTGGAACAAGCGGCGATTGGGTTGTTCACGCGTGGGCAAGAAGCGGCGCACAAGGCTGGCTTAATTTTGGTGGATACGAAGTACGAGTTCGGGTTGATAGACGGCGCGCTGGCCGTGATTGACGAGATACACACACCCGACAGCAGCCGGTATTGGACGATTGAGTCCTATCAAGCCGACCCCACATCCCCCAAAAATTTTGACAAGGAGTTTTTGCGCGAGTGGTTTGCCGCGCGCGGTTATAAGGGGGATGGTGAGCCACCGCAGATGCCAAATGAGTTTATTGCCCAGGTGGCTGGGCGCTATATTTCGGCCTACGAACAGTTAACTGGGACGAGATTTGTGCCGGGTGAGCAACCGGCTGCATTACGCATCGCCCAAAACCTGGAGGCTCGCGACAGAAATTCGTAGGGGCGCAGCAATGCTGCGCCCCTACCTATGTTTGTTGTGCGTGTCATCACATGGCAAGATTGCCTGATTCAATCGAAACCGCCATCCACCTGCGTCAGGACAACAAAGGCAAGCAGGCCCTGGCTATGTTGCAACGCCTGCTCAAAAAGCAACCCAACGACGCACGCTTGAACTACCAAGCGGCCTGGACATGCGACAGCTTGGGCCAAGAGCGCGAGGCGATGCCGTATTACGAAACTGCGCTGGAGCTGGGCTTGCAAGGCGAAGATTTGCGCGGTGCATTGCTGGGATTGGGCAGCACCTACCGCACGTTGGGCGAGTATGACAAGAGCGCACTGACATTTAAGGCAGGCATCGAATTCTTTCCAGAGGCGCACGAGTTCCGGGTGTTTCTGGCGATGGCGTGCTACAACCTGGGCCAGCACCACGAAGCCATGACGCTGCTGTTGCGCACAGTGGCCGAGACCAGCAATGACGCAGAGGTGACACGTTTCAAAAAAGCGATTCTGTTTTATTCGGATAAGCTCGATCAGATTTGGTGAGAGGAGCGCTATTGGCTATTGGTTATTGGCTAACTGCTAATAGCCAATAGCCAATAGCCAATATGCCATGAGTGACGATACTGTTTTTGACTTGACCGCCGACGACAAGCCGCACGAAGAATGCGGCATCTTTGGCATTTACGCGCCCGGCCGCGATGTAAGCCGCCTGACATTTTTTGGCCTGTATGCCCTGCAACACCGTGGGCAAGAGAGTGCCGGTATTGCCACCTGCGATGGCCGCTCGGCCTACATTCACAAAGAAATGGGGCTGGTGTCGCAGGTGTTTAACGAGGCGGTGTTGAAGCCGTTGATCGGCACACACGCCATCGGCCACAACCGCTACAGCACCACCGGCAGCAGCAATGTGCGCAACGCCGCGCCGTACCTCATCGAAACAATTTACGGCCCGCTGGGTGTGGCGCACAACGGCAACCTGACCAACGCATTGCAACTGCGCCGCAAGCTGTTAGAGCGCGGTGTCGGCCTCAGCTCAACGACAGACAGCGAGGTTGTTACGCAAATGCTGGCCGCCCCCGCCGATGCCTGGGCGCAACAACAAATTGGTAATCCGGCTGTGGCCGGTGATTGGCGACTGGATGGCGACAAACCCCAATCCCCAATCCCCAATAACCAATCCCCCAGTCCGCTAGACCGCTGGCAAGTGCGCCTGATGGCCTTCATGCAAGTGGCCGATGGCGCGTACTCTCTCACTGTGCTAACCAAAGATGCCATTTACGGCGTGCGCGACCCGCTAGGGCTGCGGCCTTTGTGCATTGGGCAAATTGAGGATGACTATGCAGAGAAGCGCCATTACGTGTTCGCCTCCGAGACGTGCGCACTGCACACCATTGGCGCAACCTTTGTGCGCGATGTGGAGCCGGGTGAGATTGTGCGAATTGATGGGAGCGGCCTCACCTCGTTAATGGGCCACAGCCGCATGCCGCGCGCACTGTGCAGCTTCGAGTATGTGTATTTCGCTCGGCCCGACAGCGTGATGGAGGGCCAAGTCATCCACAATGTGCGCCAGCAGTTGGGGCGGCAGTTGGCCCAGGAGTCTCCGGCACCGGGCGATCTAGTCATCGCCGTGCCGGATAGCTCCACGCCGCACGCCATCGGCTTTAGCGCCGAGAGCGGCATTCCGTTTGGCGAGGGCTTGATCAAAAATCGCTACATTGGCCGCACCTTTATTCAGCCCGATAACGATTTGCGCAAGGCGGGCGTGAAGCTGAAATACAACCCGCTGAGCGCCAACTTAATCGGCAAGCGCATTGTGCTGATTGACGACAGCATTGTGCGCGGCACCACCAGTGGCCCCATCGTTCAACTGCTGCGCGATGCCGGTGCCACCGAGGTGCATGTGCGCGTGGCCTCGCCTGCCGTGCGCCACCCCTGCTTTATGGGCGTGGA
>JAYTNY010000204.1:0-13486 GCA_043748055.1 Roseobacter sp. | reverse complement strand
TCTTCTTGCAGAAGTCGTTGCCCTTGCCAAAGACTTCGCGGCAAATGCGCACGATGTCGTCGGCGTGGGCATCGTCTTTGGCGAAGATCAGCGTCTTGGGCACATCCTCGCGACCCGGAAAGAGATCAACCGGTAGCTTGTCGCGGAACGTCGTCAGCACAGTGCGGATTTGGTCAACGGCCACCACATCGCGGTCTAGCTGATTCGGCTCGTAGCTGAGTTCTTCGTCGAGTTGCTGCCAACGCACCTTACGGGTTTGGCGGTCGCGCTTGTCCACATACCAGCCGCTTTCAATCGTCGAGCCGTGCTGCGTAATTTCGGTGCGGATGTGATACACGTCAAAGTTGACGTTGACCCCATCGGCCACCGCTTTCTCGTGCCCGTAGTCCATCACCAAATTGCTGCGAAAGAAGCCCAGGGTTTGTTTGGATGGGGTGGCCGTCAGCCCAATTAAAGTGGCATCGAAATACTCCAGCACCTGCCGCCACAAGTTGTAGATCGAGCGGTGGCATTCGTCGGTGATGATGAAGTCGAAGTCCTCGATGGGGAAGGCCGAAGTGTATTCCACCGGCAGCGGCTCTTTGTAAAGCGATTCCGCCGCATCAACACTCATCTCGTCCAAGTCCGGCGCAGGGTTCTGCTCGCCGCGCAACATCGAATACAGCCGCTGGATGGTGCTGATGACCACGCGGGCCGATTTGTCGAGCGCGTTGCTGCTCAAATGCTGGACGATGAACTCCTCGGTGAATTTGTAGTTGTTGACCGGCGAGACGAACTGCTGAAACTCGCCCAGCGTTTGCTCGCCCAAATTGCCGCGATCCACCAAAAACAGCACCCGCTTGGCCCCGGCATATTTCACCAGCCGGTAAATAAAGTTGACGGCGGTGAAGGTCTTGCCCGAGCCGGTCGCCATCTGGATCAGCGCACGTGGGTCGCCGTTGCGCAGCGAACGCTCCAGATTTTGGATGGCTTGAATCTGCGCTTTCCACAAGCGCTCGGTCATCAGCGGCGGCATCTCGCGCAGGCGCTCGGCCAGTTGTTTGGGCTCCTGGACATAGGCCAACAGTGTCTCGGGGCGATGAAAGGCGAACACGGCTCGGCTGCGCGGTTCGGGGTCGAGATGGTTGGTGAAGCGCGTCTCGTCGCCGGTGGTCTCGTAGCTAAACGGCAGCGGCGCGCCCCAGGTGCGCAGGTCGCTGGGCGGGACTGCCACATACTTGGCGCTTTGTTCCTCCACCCCAATCAGCGAATGCCCGACCGGCTTGGCCTCGACGGTGCCGATGGCCTTGCCTTGCACAAACAGGGTGTAGTCCGGCTCGCCTGTGGTGAAGCTCAGTTCGCGCACAGCCACGCCCGGCGCGGCGTGCAAGTTGAGCTGGGCGCGGTCTTGCACCTGCCAGCCGCAGCGTTCGAGAAGTGGGTCAATGGTGTGTCGTGCTGCTTCCTCGGGTGTCATGTGTGTTAGTCGAGTGTAGCAGGGGAAGGTGCAATTCTGTTGCCGCGCTTACGGCCACCACTTGGCGGTGTCTAGGATGGCTTGGGCGGTCTCGCGCACGGCGCGCTCGCCGCCGAGGTGGGCGATAAACGGCACAAATGACTTTATTGCGATTAAACAATTTGGTCGGCCCGTTTTCGAAAAAGCACGCAAGGTATCAGAAAATAAAGAGAGTTCCTGTTTACCCATAGCCGTAGTGATTATTTGCCAATACGGTACGAGATATGCCAAAGACTTGGCACTCGAGACCTCAGAACTTCCGGCAACTGTCAACTGATACGCGGTTTTAACCAGATTATGAAAGTGGTGGGGCAATGTCACTGATGTCAAATCACTAATTTGCGTTTGGTCGTTGTCTTGTATAGAAGTAACAGATGTCGCAAGTGACTTGGAAAAGGATTCCAAAGCCTCCGCTTGTGAAGAGATGTCTTCCAAACTTTGGACTATCTTTAGAGCTTCATCTAGCAAGTCTTTACCGCTCTCGAAAAGATATGGCGCAACTTCACTTAAGCCGATTACTCGATCTTTATCACTGATGCTGTCTCTAGCAGCCTTCACTGCTTCATTTAATAGATTTGTGCGCTCACCCCCACTGAGGTGTCGTGAAAGAGCTACAAGTACCTTTAATCGTTGGAGTTCGTCTTCGACTCTTCGGGCAAAGCTTAATGCCGCCTTCAGAGCTTCTGTCTTTTTATCTAAAAGGAGAAGTCGTGCCGAATACAACATCTCTGTCGCACGTGACACTTTGGATTTTTCTTTGCCCAGAAACCACAGTTTGTCGCGGCCATAATAGTTATTGATGCTGCCGACATTGTGAATGACACCACTGACACCACTCACAATACTATTCATATTTCGCATGGAATGGTCAATTTCCCTAACTTTTTGCATTACGTCGGCAGTGAGATCAGGAGGGAGCTTTTGCGCGATCAAAATCAACAAATCTCGGCGATCTTGTTGGGATTCTGTGTTTTCTGTAGCACTCAGCAGCCGAGTCGGAATGTGTCAAGAGGTAGATTCTGTTGGCGAAATAGTCTTCCATAATAAAGAGGTTTAGGAGGACGAGATGATCCCAAAATCACAGAAAGAGCAAAAGATACCGGCCGAGACAGCACGAATAGCAAAGGCAGCCTTCCCCAAAGGCAGCATAGCCATACGGGTGCGCGATGAGCTTGGAGAAATCTATGAAGACGAAGAATTTGTAGAGATATACCCATCCAAAGGACAACCCGCAGCATCACCTGCGATGTTGGCGTTAGTAACGGTGTTGCAATTTATGGAGGGGCTGACCGATCGGCAAGCAGCAGATGCCGTACGAAGCCGGATTGACTGGAAGTATGCACTGGGCATGGAGTTGAGTGATGCAGGGTTCGATTTTTCGATTCTGAGTGAATATCGAGGCCGACTGATTGAAGGTCAGGCCGAAGAGAAATTGCTCAATAGATTGTTGCAGGCATTCCAAGCACGTGGGTTGTTAAAAGCTAGGAGTAGGCAACGGACCGACTCAACGTATGTGCTTGCGGCCATACGCAACTTGAATCGTTTGGAGTTGGTAGGAGAGACATTACGGAATGCGTTGAATACTTTAACGCTATGCATACCTGATTGGGTAAAGTCAACGGTCAAGAGCGAGTGGTATGAACGCTATGGTCGCCGTTTTGACAGCATGCATCACCCGACCTCCGGTAGAGCGCGAGATGAGTTGGCACAGCAAATAGGGGAAGATGGGCAATATTTTCTTGAACGCATTTATGCCCAGGATGCACCGGGTGGGCTAAGCTCAATCAGCGCAGTCGAAACGCTGCGCCAGGTATGGTTGCAGCAGTACTATGTAAAGCACACGGGCGGGGAGTCAGCCCTAAAATTGCGGCAAATCAAAGACCTGCCTCCCAGCCATAAACGGATTCAGTCGCCCTATGACATCCAAGCTCAGTATGCCACGCATAACGACATGGATTGGATCGGCTACAAAGTGCACATCACCGAGACCTGCGATGAAGATGCATCCATTCATCTCATTACAAGCTCTAAGACTGATTTGGCCACGCAGCAGGATGTAGAGGCCCCCTCCGCCGTGCATGAGGCGCTGAAACAAAAAGGGCTTCTCCCCAGTTCTCATTTGGTCGATGCAGGCTATATCGGCGCAGATGTGATGGTTGAAGCCAAACAGATTTATCAAATTGATTTGATTGGACCCGCGACCAAAAGCCAGGACGTTTCTTGGCAAGCTCGTGAGCAAACTGGATTCGATGCCTCAAAATTTTCAATCAATTGGGAAGCTAAATACGTGACCTGTCCGCGTGGCAAACAATCTGTGAAATGGGTTGACAATTGCAAAGACCGCACAAACAACGCAACCATCCATGTCGCTTTTGCCCGCCAAGATTGCCAGGCTTGTCCGGCACGTCTACTCTGCACTCGGAGCAAAACCGAGGGTCGAAATATGCAACTGCGTCCTCAACCACAATATGAGGCACTGCAACATGCACGCGCTTACCAAGACACCGAGGCTTTCAAGATCGCCTATCGCCCCCGTTCCGGTATTGAAGGAACTATTTCGCAAGGTGTTCGCGCCTTCCAAATGCGGCGTACCCGCTATATCGGTCTTGCCAAAACCTCTCTTCAGAACATCGCCATCGCTGCCGCTATCAACCTTTCTCGCTTCTCGGACTACTTGTGCGATCATCACCCAGTTCATCAGCGCATTTCACCCTTCGCTACGCTTGCTCCCGCCACCTGATTTCGCCAACAGAATCTACCTCTTGACACATACCGAAGGGGACATCAAGGCCTGCTTCGACCGGGTATCACATGAATGGATGCTGGCGCATATTCCGACGGACAAGAAGATGCTGAGGCAATGGCTGAAAGCGGGTTACATTGAACAGCAAGCGTTTCATGCTACCGATGAAGGCACGCCACAAGGCGGCATCATCAGCCCGGTGTTGGCAAACTTGACACTGGATGGGATGGAGCGAATGCTGCGCGAGGCGTATCCGGCGGACTCTGCGGCACAGCGACGGGCAAGAGTGAATCTGATACGGTATGCCGACGACTTTGTGGTGTCGGGCAGTTCACGCGAAGTGTTGGAGCAGGAAGTGAGACCGATGATCGAGAGCTTCTTGCGCGAACGCGGGTTAGAACTGTCGAGTGAGAAGACAGTGATTACCGCCATCGAGGAAGGCTTTGATTTCTTGGGGTTTAACGTGCGTGTTCGTGCAGATAAATTGTTCATCACCCCATCGCAGGCCAGTATGGGGCAGGTGATTGAGAAGGTCAGGCGCATGGTGAAAGCCCATCAGGGCAGCAGCGCGGGCGAGTTGATCGTGCAACTCAACCCGCTGTTGCGCGGATGGACGAACTACTTTCGGCATGTCGTGAGTGGGGCAGCGTTTAGCCGACTTGATCGCTATGTGTTTGAAACGCTGTGGCGCTGGGCACGCCGCCGACACCGTGACAAAGATGGACAATGGTTGAAACAGAAATACTTCACCCATCCCAAACGGGAGGGCTGGGTATTTTGTGGGCCAGTGGTCTCGCGGGATGAAAGGATACGCACGCTGAGTCTGGTTCGAGCCAGCGGCGTGGGAATCCGGCGGTATGCCAAGATTCAGAGCCAAGCCAATCCGTATGATCCGGCATGGGAAGCGTATTTTGAAGCACGTCATTACGCGCAGATGAAGCGCAGAACACGCGGAGACTACGTGACAGACTTTTTGTGGCAGCGGCAGAAAGGCAAATGTCCGCACTGTCAACAAGCGCTGACGATGGAGCGGGGGTGCGATCTGCACCACATCATTTGGCGCGTGTTGGGCGGCACGGATGATTTGCTCAATCTGCAACTGCTGCATCCCAACTGCCACCGGCAACTGCATTGCCATCGGCAGGTGCAGCATTCCAGCTAGAATTCTCGGTAAGAGGTGAGTTGCAGTTGCCCGGTCGAGTGACATCGGCTGTTGAAAGGCTTGAGCCGGATGAGGTGAAAGTCTCATGTCCGGTTCTGAGGGGGCGGGGCGATGGCAACATCGCCCCGCTATCCGACCCGACGACGGGTGCGCAAGTTCATAGAACCAGTTGGGCGCAGCCGCAACACAAACGAGCGTTGCACTGCCAGGTGAAGTTCTTTTGACTGAATCAATGAAAGAGTTTGAAGACAATCTACATTTTCAAGCGGTTCGAGATCATTACGGCGATCAGCGTGCGGAACGTTCTGGTGTCCTCTATATCAATATCAATCATATTCATGAGGGATTAGTTGTTTTGGACGCAATCCAAGCTACAAGGCATACAAAGGAAGCGTATTGCCTTCATCCAATTGTTCAGGGTGATGAATCTCTAGCGATAGCGTTTGCAACAGAAAGCGTATTGATGCGTTATTCCATAGATTTGTATTCGGCTATCTTAGCAATGGAATATCGCTATATTGCCAATAGTTATTTATCAAAGCGAAAGATTGAGTCACTAGACGAGATTAAGCTGAGTCCACTTTTTGTTTGTCTTTCATCTTTGTCCCGAGTCTCTTTCTATGGCCCTCTTTTCTCGGATCAGTTCATAAACGTTCGCACCACGCGATTTACATCATTCTTTTCTGTCATTACAATCCACGCCTATGTCGGCAATAGATGAAGTGAAGGCTCGGCTCGATATCGTGGATGTCATCGGTCAATATGTAAAGCTCACCCGCAGCGGCAAGAATTACAAGGGCCTTTCCCCGTTTCAGAGTGAACGCACGCCTTCATTTTTTGTCTCGCCAGACAGGCAAACGTACAAGGATTTCTCCAGCGGCGAACAAGGCGATATTTTTAGCTTTGTGATGAAGAAGGAAGGCTGGACATTCCCCGAAGCCTTGCGCGAGTTGGCCCAGCGTGCTGGCGTGCAGCTTGAGGAGCGCAGCGAAGACCAGAAGAAAAGCCAAGACCATGAAACCCGTTTGCGCG
This sequence comes from Roseobacter sp., assembly GCA_043748055.1. Taxonomy (GTDB): domain Bacteria; phylum Chloroflexota; class Anaerolineae; order J036; family Brachytrichaceae; genus JANMVQ01. The sequence continues at coordinate 7,054 of JAYTNY010000204.1, read as the reverse complement.
AGGCCAGCGCGCTGGCTGCCGACTATTTTCATCGCCTGTTTCTCTCTGCCCCGCAGGCCGAGAGCTGCCGCAAATATGTGAAAGACAAGCGCAGCCTGAGCGACCAAACGATTGTGGATTGGCAGATTGGCTACAGCTTGATGGACTACCAGGCGCTCTCGACCTACCTAAATGCCAAAGGCTTTGCCGCGCAAGAGTTAATCGACGCAGGCCTGGTGATTGAGAACGAGGAAGGCCGCCGCTACGACAGGTTCCGAGGCCGCCTGATGATTCCGATTAAAGATGAGAAGGGCCGCGTGGTGGGGTTTGGTTCGCGCTCGTTGGATGGGTCTGAGCCGAAGTATATGAACTCGCCGCAGACCGCGATCTTTGACAAGGGCCGCTTGCTGTTTGGGTTGGACAAGGCGCGTGGGCCGATTCGCAATGAGAAGGCCTCGGTCATCGTCGAGGGCTATATGGATGTGATTGGCACGCACCAAGCTGGGTTTGCCAATGTGGTGGCGGGCATGGGCACCTCGCTCACTGAAGACCAATTCAAATTATTGAAGAAGCTGGCCGACCGCATTGTGTTGGCGTTAGATGCAGACGCAGCGGGCAACCGCGCCGTGCTGCGTGGGGTGGATGTAGCGCGTGAGGCGCTTGATAAAGACGACAACGTGGTTCTGGATGGGCGTGGGGTGATTCGGCATGAATCCAAGTTGAAGGCCGACATTCGGGTGGCACTGCTGCCAGATGGCCGCGACCCGGACGAAGTAGTGTTGGAAGCGCCAAATGTGTGGCGCGAGGCGATTGCGAATGCGCGCCCGGTGGTGGAACACGTCATTGCCATTGCGTTGGAGAAGTTTGATGCCAACGACCCGAAGGGCAAGAGCGAGGCGGTGAAAGCGGTTGCGCCCATCCTGCAAGATTTGTCCGACCCGGTGCAGCGCGATTTTTATATTCAGCAGTTGGCCCGCAAGTTGCAACTAAGCGCGCGTGCGGTGACGCAAGCCGTGAACTTGAACGTGGCGGCGAAGCCCAACCGAGGCCCAGGCGGAAACTTAGGCGCAGGTAACAGCGGCACCCAACTTTCGACATCTCAAGCGACACAGTCAACCCGTACGCCATCAGCAGAAAGCACAAACACAACGCCCGTACAACTGGCAAAAGGCGTGAACCTGGAAGTGCATTTGCTAAGCCTTTTGGTGCAGAAGCCGGAGTTGTTGATGGACGCGAACGTGGTGCTAACGCGGCACAACCTGGATGTGCTGGGGGACAAAGATTTTATGAACCCGGCGCTGCAAATGGGGTTTCAGCAGCTCAGCCGTGCGGCGATGGGGCAGCCATTGCCGGAGGCGGACGCTGATGAGCGAGATGACTGGCTGACGATTGTTGCGGATTACGGAGCACAAGGCGACTATTCGCTAAGCAGCGCATCAGACAAAGTATCGGGCGTGACAACCGATGAATTGTTTTTGCGCGAGGAAGCCATTCGCACGGTGTTGCGTTTACGCGAGGAGAACTTGCGGCGCGACCACGAGGCGTTGTGCTTCATGATTGAAGAATCTCAGGCATCCGTAATGCAGACAGCGGCGATGCAGACAGATGAGAACGCGGTGAGCAATAGTGATGATGGGTTCAGTGCAACAGCATTGGGTTTGTATAATCTCAAACTTCAACAGATCTCAACACAGCGTTTTCGTGCGCAAAAAGCCTTGCGCCTCCGAAGCGCGTTAACAGTCAACTGAGTTTTAGATCATCCTCCCGAAGGCTGCGCACGCGAGTCTAGTCCGCGCAAGCCCAACCTTTGGGAAGATTGAATTGGTTTCGGTTGGCGCATCTGCTAACTTCTAATACACTGCAAGTTAGCGTTTTTCGAGAGTTATACGCGAACCACGCGGTTCTGTTGTGGGCATGATGTGGGCATGAGTGGTCTGTAATCGTCATTGGATATGGAGTCTCTGGGTCTAAACGTGAAGAAAGCAAAGAAGGTAACGCCATCTAAAACACTCGGCAGTGCAACACCTGCAAACGAGCGGGCTGGTCGCGGGCCGGACCTAGATGACGAACTGACTGTGCTGGGCGGCGATGATGGTGAGGCCTCCGAAGACTTTGCGCTGGATGGCGATAGCGATGGCGCAGATTCTGCTAACGAGGGCGGCGACTCCGAGACCGAACGCCCTGAAGCTGGCGAGAACGCAGAGGGCGGCGAATTGGGCGAAGACGCCGCCGAGGCTGAGGCCTACGCTCTGACCGAGACTGACGACGAATCACTGGATGATTTGTCTGATTTGAAGACGCGGTTGTTGGAAGAGGCGGATGTAGACAGCAGCGACCCCGTGCGCACATATTTGCGCGAGATTGGCGTGACGCCGCTGTTGACCGCCGACCAGGAATTGCGCATCTGTGCCACATACTCAGCGCGGCAACTCATCATCCGCGCCCAAAAGCAAAACCAGAACGTACTGGAGATGACTTACGAGAACCTGGTATCGCTCTGGCGCATTGTGCGAGATCAATGTGCCGACCGCAAAGTGCCCCCGCCGGATTTGGCCGCAATTGTGTATGAAGCCAGCCAGATGCCAGTTCGGTATCACGAGCCGGGTGTGTCGGTGATGCAAGCGTATTTGCGCGCGTTGGGCTGGGGTGCAGACCAAACTGTAGAGAAGATTAGCGAGCCACTGTTTAGCATTGTGCTTTGCACAGTGGTGCTGCCCGTGCCATTTGTAACTCAGTTGCTGGCGCATCTAGACCAGACCGACACGTTGTTGGAGTGGGCCGAGGTGCGCGAGTGGTTGCCCAGCGGCGAGGATTGCGCCGAGCATTTGCGCATGGTGGAGCAACGCGCCAAAGAATCGACGCATGCGTTGGAGCGGGCGAACTTGCGGCTCGTCGTCAGCATTGCCAAGCGCTATATCGGGCGCGGCATCTCGTTTCAAGATTTGATTCAAGAGGGCAGCATTGGCCTGCTGCGCGCCGCCGAGAAATTTAACGCGTGGCGCGGCTTCAAGTTCAGCACCTATGCCACCTGGTGGATTCGGCAAGCCATTAGCCGCGCCATTGCCGACCAGGCCCGCACTATTCGCATTCCGGTGCATCTTGTGGAGAGCATCAACAAGCTGGCCCGCGTGCAGCGCCGCATGACGCAACGCCTGGGCCAAGACCCCACCAGCGAAGATTTGGCACTGGAAATGGACTTGCTGGACCCACAAGATTTGGCGGCGATTCACGAGGCCAACGCCACCGGCAAACCGATTGACCCAGCTTTGATTCGCAAGTGGGACGCGGCGGTGAAGCGGGTGCAGCAGATCATGCGCGTCTCGGCAGAGCCGATTAGCCTGCAAGCGCCGGTGGGCAGCGAGGAAAACAGCCTGCTGGGCGATTTCATCGAAGACCAGAGCGAGATGTCGCCGGTGGACAGCGCCACATTGGAGATGCTGAAAGAGCAGGTGCGCAACGTCCTCACCAGCCTAAACGACCGCGAGCGCGAAGTGCTGGAAATGCGCTTTGGCTTTGCGGATGGCAAGACGCACACGCTGGAGGAAGTGGGCCAAAAGTTCGGCGTTACGCGCGAGCGGGTGCGCCAGATTGAGGCGAAGGCGCTACGCAAGTTGCGGCATCCGCATCACAGTAGAAGGTTGCGGGATTATTTGGCGGATACGTAGATTGCTCGTTTTGTAAGTAAGTTATTCGCGTGCCTACCCCAACCCCTGTATTTCCTCTTCAAAACATCCAACCATATGTCTCACTTGTAAAAGACATTGTTACGGGTTTAGCTGCTCTTATTGCGGCTGTGGTCGCTATTGTTGGCCTTCAGGCATGGCGTAAACAGTTAAAAGGCAAGACAGAATATGAGCTTGCTCAAAGATTGCTAAAAAGTTTATATGAAGTTCGAGAAGCGATCTCTCTAGTTCGTCATCCAATGATTTCCGAAAGTGAACAAAGGCAGGCATTCAAAACAGTTAATCTTGAGAGCAATCTTTTTGATCCGATCTCGCCTTTGGCAGACCAAATCGTTTATGAAGCGCGTTGGATGAAATTAAACGAAGCGATAGCAAAATTGGATGCGAATATTCTGGAAGCTGAAGTTTTGTGGGGTCAGGAAGTAAAAGAACAACTGAAACCACTCCGAAACTGTATTTGGATGCTGAGTCTGAATACTCGAAGACGACTGAACAAGTCTCGCAATATTCATACATATGATGAAAAGATAAACAAAGAAATTGAAGACACAATGGATGCTTACTCTATAGATTCAGAAGACAATACATTTTCTGAAAGTCTACTCAAAGCTATACATCAGGTCGAAAACTTTATAAAACCTCACTTGACACCTTAGCAAGAGTATCATCCGTTCTCGTGATTGACCTAGAACTCCACTCGCACACCCACTACTCGCCCGATAGCCTGAGCAAGCTGCATGATGTGATCGCAAACTGCCGCAAGATCGGCATCCACAAGATTGCGATTACCGACCACTACGAGATTGAGGGTGCATTACGCGCCTACGAGATGGCTCCCGACCTCGTCATCGTTGGCGAAGAAGCCATGACCGATGCTGGCGAGTTGCTGTGCTACTTTATTCACGAGGTGATTCCGCACGGCGTGACGCTGGAAGAGGCGATTGACCGTGTGCACGACCAGGGTGGCATCTGCGGGCCGTCGCACCCATTCGATCCGCGCCGCAGCGGCATTGGTGGCGCAAACATTTACAACTACGCCCACAAACTGGATTTTGTGGAGGTGTTCAACGCCCGCACCCGCGACCCCAGGCATAACGATGAAGCCCTCGCAATTGCCACCGAACTCAACCTGCCCAAACTGGTGGCGAGTGATGCCCACACCCTGCCCGAAACGGGGATTAGCCGCGTACGGCTGCACCGCCCGTTCACCTCACCCCAAGATTTTTTGGCGGCGCTGCGCGAACCCGAGACCGAGTTGATTACCCATTACAGCACCTATCTCGCCAACATCGGCTCGCGTATTGCAAGGGTGGCGCATGGGTTGGGGTTTGATAAAAAAACCACAACCTGAAATTCATGCTCAAAAGCATCACAAAAACAGCCGACCAAGAAGAAACTGGTCGGCTGTTTTTGTGATGCTTTGACTAAGGTTGTCCAATTAGGGCGTTAACTCTACAAGCCTTGCCATTTCGATGAGCTGGTCACTCCCTACACTCCCCGCAAATGTGAATTGATGTTTGCGGTAGATCATTGACAGCACTGCATTCTGCTCACGAGAGACATCGCTTGATGGTTTTGATGAGTCACTAGAGTCATATAGCACAGCAGGGTTTCCATTGATCTCCAGTTTTTTGATTATCTTTGATGGCTCAATTACGATAGTGGCATTGTCTGTGATGAATGGCTCGTAGATGACATTTAGATAGCCTTTTCCAGCGACATCATATTGCAGATTTACGCCCAAGTAATTGCCTGCACTAGAGTCAGAAAGCTGTTCAACTTGAATTAATCGTAAGTTTGGATCAGGTGATTGAATCAAGAAGATTTCGCGCTTTTTGCTTCGTAACTCTTGTAGTGAAGTAGAAATGCCTTTAATCTGCTCAACTCCAGTTACGGGGGCAGGTGGAACAGCACTAGCAAACAAATACTTGTATAAAGCATTCTCTTGAGCAAATGCGGGCACGAGTACCAAGGCAGTGCAAACCAAAAGCAAGGCCGCTATGCTGATTTTTAGTTTATTCATGTTATGACGAGCTAACAATAACTTGAACCTGTATCATCGCACCGTCCTTTGACCTCCATAACATTTGTGTAGCAATCCCAATATCTACGACAATCTGTATGCATAACATCAAGACAACGAGATCGGATGTATCTTGTGCATGGGTTCCACGTTCTTTTGTAGGTACAGCCTTCGGCTGCCCCGTGCCATACGGCGCAACACTTAAACCAACAACCACTACAAGTGCCGCTCTGCTGCCACGCAGAAGTCTGTTCGCCGAATACTCGCCATGTACAAGTTGCACTTGCACTAGCTCCCTGAACACCTTGGCGTGGTGAAGGCGCAGAAAAGGTCGTGACGTCGCCGTTTGACTCCATGATATAGGTCTTCAGGTTTGCTTTTTGACAATCAAGGAACGAGTTGCTGAGCAAGGCCAGACTCAGCACAGTAAACGCGGAACAAACGTTTGACGATCTTGGCGTGTTGGGCAAAGAAGGACAAAGCGGTATCAACGGATTGGATCAGTTGCTCAAAGTTAGGGAAGTATTTATTGTGGGTAGCGAGATTTTTGACTTTGCGCCAGAGGTATTCAATCGGATTGAAATCTGGGGAATAGGAAGGCAACTGACAGACAGTGATGCGGGCGAGATGGAGTTCAAAAAAAGTCTTCATAGCTTTTGAGGTGTGATACCTGGCTCCGTCTTGAATCAAAAAGAGGTGTTGATCGGTGCAAGCCAAAACACGCATCAAAAATGCTTGGTAGCTGTCGGCATTGAACTTGTCAGTGATACTCTGATGAAAGAAGCGACCGGTGAAGTAATCGATCAAGCCAAACGTCTTGTAGGCTTTGCGTTTACCGCTGGTCTTGACCAATGGCTGTTGACCTCGACGTGCCCAGGTGTAGCTCAGTGTCCCCCACTGCGGGAAGCTGGCTTCATCGCCAAACAAAATCATGGACTTGCTCGCGGTGGCAGCTTTCAATATGTCGGGCCAGCGTTGCCCGCGCCACGCCGCCCGCGTAGACTCATCCAAATGATCGGACACAAACTTGGACTTCTGGAACGAATAGCCAAGATTCTTGAGCAATTCACACACATACATCCGGTTGTAGACGATGCCCCCGAACTCGCGCCGAATCACTTCCTGCACCAACAACGAACTCCAGCATCCGTTTTGGAAGCCCGCTTTCTGTGTTCCATCATCGAGTATTTTGCACAGTTCTTTCTTTTGACTGGGGGTCAACTTGGCTTGTCGCCCACCTTTGCGTTGATACTTCAAACTCGCCACACCTGTTATCACCAGTTCATCTATCCACTCATAGATACACGCTGCGCTAATTCCCCATTTCTGGCTGACCGCGCTCACTTCTCGCTGCCCATCCAATACCTCC
>JAYTNY010000203.1:0-1942 GCA_043748055.1 Roseobacter sp. | reverse complement strand
GCCTTGGCCACACTGCCGCCAATCACATACAAGTCCACATCCATTAGCATCGCCATCGTCGCAATCGCCGCGCCCAACGCATCACCCGCGTCGTTCATCACGGCCAGCGCGTGCGCATCGCCCTGCGTGGCCCGCCGCACCACATCGGCACCAGAGGAGACTTCGTTCGCACTGGCTGCCCCTGCCCGCTGCGCATAGTGCTGCACCAACGCAGGCCCGCTCATAAAAGACTCTACGCAGCCCGGCACCCCCGCCGACCCCGGCGCACCCAGCCGATTTAGCGTGATGTGCCCAACTTCGCCCGCGCTGTTGGTGCGGCCTCGATACAGTTGCCCATCCAAAATAAAGGCAGCCCCCACGCCCGTGCCCACAATGATGTAAGCCAGATCGCTCGCGCCGCGCTCGCGCCCCACCCCAAAATAAAATTCGCCCAGCGCCGCCGCCTTGCCATCATGCTCCAACGCCACAGGCACACTCAGTTTTTCTGCAAGCATCTGCCGAAACAGCACGTTGCGCCAGCCCGGCAAATTGGGTGGATCCAAAATCAAGCCAGCCACATGGTCTACCGGCCCTGGGCTGCACACGCCCACCGCGCCAATGTCCACTTGCGCTTCAGTCGTCATCTGGGTGATGGCCTGCGCGATGCGCGTCAGCGCTGATATCGGCCCAAGCTGCGCCTCGGTCGCAAAGCGGCGCGAGGCCACCAATTCGTTGGCTGGGCTGACCAAACTTAACGCAATCTTGCTGGCCCCCAGGTCTACACCCACTACCAAGTTGTTCATGGCAGATGAATAAATCAGAAACAACACTATCTTACAAATGCGGCAATAGAGCAACACGCGCACCTCTAAAATAGGTACTGCATCTACTATGAACTGGACACCCCCTGCCGACACCCTCCGCATTGAAACTATTGACCTGCACACCGAAGGCGAGCCGCTGCGCGTAATTAGCAATGGCTTCCCCGAACCGCAAGGCAACACCCTGTTGGAGAAGCGCCGCTATGCCAAACAAAATTTAGACCACTTGCGCAAAGCACTGATGTTTGAGCCGCGCGGCCACGCCGATATGTATGGCGCGATTTTGACCGACGCGGTGAGCAACCCAGATGACCAGGGCGACATCGGCGTGCTGTTCACCCACAACGAGGGCTACAGCACCATGTGCGGGCACGGCATTATTGCGCTGGCAACCATGGCGTTTGAGATTGGGGCGATAGATGTTGAAGCCAACGACACGCGCCCCATGCTGAAGCTGGACACGCCCGCCGGGCGCGTTACGGCCTTTGCGGATTGGGATGCAGCCGCCAAACGCGTGCGGCGTGTGTCTTTCGAGAACGTGCCCTCGTACGCGCACGCCCTCGACCAAACTGTTGACGTGCCGGGCATCGGCCCCATCACCTTTGACATTGGCTTTGGCGGCGCGTTTTACGCCTATGTGGATGTGGCTGCGAACGGCTTAAACCTGCGGCTAACCAACGAGGACTACCGCGCCCTCATCGACATCGGCATGCGCATTAAGCGCGCAGTGATGCAAGCGCATGCCATCCATCATCCGTTTGAGGAAGACCTGGGCTTTTTATATGGGACGATTTTTTATGGCCGAGCGCACGATCCCGCGAATCAAAGCCGCAACGTGTGCGTGTTCGCCGAGGGCGAGGTAGACCGCAGCCCCACCGGCACGGGCGTCAGTGGCCGCGTGGCGCTGGAATGGGCGAAGGGCCGCTTGAAGCCTAATGAGCCTTTCACCGTCGAGAGCCTCATCGGCACCACATTTACCGGCCAAGTGCTGCGCGAGACGACCTTTGGCCCGCATCCGGCCGTTGTGCCGGAGGTGAGTGGCCGTGCCTGGATTACTGGCCGCCACGAATTTTTGATTGCGCCCGATGACCCATTGCGCGAGGGGTTTATGTTGAGGTGAGGGGAGATGTAAATACACACTA
>JAYTNY010000202.1:0-6306 GCA_043748055.1 Roseobacter sp. | reverse complement strand
GTGCAGCACGGCACGCTGGGGGCCAACGTGGTGCGCGACTTGCGCAACGCGCTCTATCAAAAACTGCAACGCCTGCCCTTTAGCTGGTACACCCGCACGCCCACTGGCCAAATCATGAGCCGCATGTTGGGCGATCTGGATTCGGTGGAACAGTTTGTCTCGTTTGGCTTTGTGCTGATGATTCGTGAAGCCGTGACGCTGGCCCTGACGCTGACGATTTGCCTGTATTTGGATTGGCAGCTCACGTTGTTCGTCATGTTGCCCGCACCGTTCTTGCTGTACTCCATCACCCGCTTTCGCAAGCGCATAGACCCCGCCTGGGAAGCCATCCGCGAACAAATGGGCAAGCTAACCAGCGTGGTGCAGGAGAACGTGGCTGGTGTGCGCGTGGTCAAGGCCTTCGCCCGCGAGGGTTTTGCCATGCAGCGCTTTGGCGCAGAGAACGACGTGAACCGCACCAAGAACGTCAACCGTGCCAAGCTCGAAGCCGATTACTTCCCGTCCGCCGATTTCTTCTCCAGCCTGTCGTTCGTCATCCTGGTGCTGGTCGGCTCGTTCCGGCTAATGGACGGCACACTGAGCTTTGGCACGTTCTTCTCATTCACCTGGTACATCTGGTCGCTCATCTGGCCGATGCGCGAGTTGGGCTTCTTCACCAACATCATGCGCCAGGCAGCGGCCAGCGCACCCCGGCTGTTTGCCATTGCAGATGCGGCGGAGATGGCGGATGCGATGAGGGGCAGGGGGGATGATGAGATGAGGAGAGCGGGAGATGAGGAGAGCGATAGAGTCCCCTCATCTCCTCACCCCATCCTCTCCTCATCGTCCGCGCCAGGCCGCATCGAATTCGAGGACGTTCGCTTTGCTTTCCCCGATGACCCCAGCACGCCCGTGCTCAACGGCGTTTCGTTTGTAATTGAGCCGGGGCAGACGGTGGCGATTTTGGGCGGCACTGGGTCGGGCAAGTCGTCCATCATTAACCTGCTGCCGCGTTTTTACGATGTGACCGGCGGGCGTGTGTTGGTGGATGGCGTGGACGTGCGCGAGATGCCGCTAAAAGACCTGCGCCTAAAAATGAGCCTGGTGCCGCAAGAGACATTTTTGTTCAGCGCCTCACTCAAAGAGAACGTGGCCTTTGGCAAACCGGATGCGAGTTTGGACGACGTTGTGGCCGCATCCACAGTGGCGCAAGTAGATGAGTTTGCGCAGAAGTTGCCGAAGACCTACGAGACCAAAGTGGGTGAGCGCGGCGTGGGCCTTAGCGGCGGGCAGAAGCAGCGGGTGGCATTGGCCCGCGCGGTGCTGATGAACCCAGCGATCTTGATCCTGGACGAAGCCACATCCGCCGTAGACACCGCCACCGAGGCCGTGATTCAAGATGCGATGGCGCAGGTGATGCGTGGGCGCACCTCGCTGGTGGTGGCACAACGGTTGAGCACGGTGCGCAACGCCGACAAGATCATTGTGCTGGCCGAGGGGCGCGTGGTGCAAGAGGGTTCGCACGATCAGCTTTATGCAGCGGGTGGGCCGTATCGTGAGCTTTACGACTTGCAGTTCAAGGATCAGGAGAATGCGCACGCCGACGAAATAGATGACGAGGTGATTTTGGAAGAGGAGACAGAAGTTGGGATTGCGGAGGCGGTGGCATGAGTGAATTGACAAGGCAGCCAGCGAAGACATTTCAGGATTTGATTGTTTGGCAGAAGGCGCACAAATTTGTGCTGGGTGTTTACAAGCTGAGCGAGGGCTTTCCGAAAACAGAGGTGTATGGGCTTACATCGCAATTAAGGCGGGCCGCTGTTTCGATCCCAGCAAACATTGCCGAAGGCTTTAAGAAGCGAACGAAACCTGACAAAGCCCGTTTGATGAATATCGCACAAGGATCACTCGAAGAGTGTCGTTATTACTTGATTTTGACAAAGGACTTGAATTAAGGAGACACAGCTGCGCTTTCAATGCTGATCGACGAAGTAGGCCGACTGCTAGATGCCTACATCGCCACTCTGCTTGACTTACGCTAATTCTGTCTCCTGTATTCTGTCTCCTTCTAGGAGAACTTATGGCCGACATAGCCGAAGAATTTATTGAAGAACTAGACGAAGTGGAAACGCGCCCGTTTAACGCGACTTACTTCAAACGTTTGCTGGGGTATCTCAAGCCGTATCGTAGGCAACTGCTTGTTGTGCTGGGCTTTATCTTGCTCAGCACGGTGTCATCCTTGCTAGAGCCGTTTGTGATTTCGTTGGTGATTGACCGAGGGGTGCCCAACAAAGATGTCGGGCTAATCCTCGGCCTCGTTGGTGTGTTGATTGCGTTTCGGCTGATTGCCTGGGCCGCCTCGTATTTCCGCATGTTCCGCGTCACCGCTATTTCGCAGAGCGTGCTGTTTGATATGCGCAAGCAGGTGTTTGAGCATATTCAGTTGCTCTCGCTGCGCTTTTACGATGGCCGCCCGGTCGGCAAGATCATGTCGCGCATCACCAGCGATGTCGGCTCGATCAACGAGATGCTAAACGGTAGCTTGACGACGATTTTGGTCGAGGGATTTTCGCTCATCGGCATCGTCACCATCATGCTCATCATTGATTGGCGGCTGGCGCTGGTTGCGTTTTGCATTGTGCCGACTTTTCCACTCGTGTTTGGCAGGCTGCGTGGCAAGATCGAAAGCACGTGGGTGAACGTGCGCAAGAGCGCCAGCAACATGAACGCCAACTTAAATGAAAGCGTCAACGGCGTGCGCGTGTCGCAAGCCTTCGCTCGTGAGGACGAGAACGGCGTGCGCTTCGCCAAGATCAACCAATGGAATAGAAATATTAATGTGCAAGCCGTGCGCTACGACATGCTGATGTGGCCGCTGATTGAGCTGATCGGCGTGGTGGGCACGGCGGCGCTGATGTGGTTTGGCGCGCGCGAGGTGATTCGCGGGGCGCTGAGTTTGGGCATCATCCTGGCCTTCATCAATTACCTATGGCGTTTCTGGGGGCCGGTGAGCGCGCTGAGCCGCGTGTATTCGCAGGTGCTGAGCGCGATGGCGAGCGCCGAGCGCATCTTTGAATTTATGGACACCGAGGCTGAAGTAAAAGACAAGCCCGGCGCACTCGCCCTCCCCAAAATAACCGGCACCGTGAACTTTGAGGACGTGACGTTTGCCTACGATAAAGACGGCAAGTCCGCGCTGCGCAACATCAATTTGCACATCCAGCCCGGCCAAACGGTGGCAGTGGTGGGGCCGACGGGCAGCGGCAAGACCTCGCTGGTCAACCTCATCATGCGCTTTTACGACCCCACCAGTGGCAGCGTGAAGATTGACGGCCACGACTTGCGCGACGTGACATTGCCCAGCGTGCGCGGGCAAATCTCGTTGGTGTTGCAAGACCCATTTATCTTCAGCGGCAAGATCGGCGACAACATTCGCTATGGCAAATTGGACGCGACGCAAGCCGAGATTGAAGCCGCAGTGAAAGCCGTGCATCTCGATGACTTCATCAACAAGCTGCCTGCGACATACGATTACGACGTGCAGGAGCGGGGTGGGCGGCTCTCGCTGGGTCAGCGTCAACTCGTCTCGTTTGCGCGCGCCTTGCTGGCCGATCCGCGCATCCTAATCTTGGACGAAGCGACGAGCAGCGTGGACACGCAGACCGAGCAACTGATTCAGCAGGCGTTGGGTGTGCTGCTGAAGGGCCGCACCGCGTTCATCATCGCGCACCGTCTGTCTACGGTACGCAATGCCGATTTGATTCTGGTGATGCGCGATGGGCAGATTGCCGAGGCGGGCACCCACGCCGAGTTGCTGGCGATGCGCGGCCTGTACTACAAGCTGATTCATGCCCACGAGGTGGCAACGGAGCGTATGTCGTCGGTGGTGGCTGCGCCGAAGTTGGGTAGGCCTGAGATGGCTGCGGCGCTCCAAGCACAAACGCTCGGTTGATTTCATCGCATTTTTGACCGTCGGGTTGTCTAGCTATGTCACCGATGTGATCTACATCCTTATCGGGTAAAGAGGTGAAATACACACCTGCTGAGAAATCGGCATTTGAGGCACAAATGAAGGGGCGCGGCCTACCCGAAACGAGTGAGAAACTCGACGGCCTTTACGATGAACAACCAAAAGCAACCGGAATTTTTTGGCGAAGCGCACGCCTCACGCTACGACCAGCAGTGGGCGAAGTTGGCTCCCCTTCGCGACGCGCTTCATCTGCTGCTGCGCATCAGGCTTTCAGAACTGCCCGACGACGCTCGCGTTCTCTGTGTGGGCGTGGGAACCGGCGCGGAACTGCTTTATTTGGCCCAAGCGTTTCCCCGATGGTCGTTTACCTTAGTGGAACCTTCCAAATTTTCAATAGACCTCTTGCAAAAGTAGGGGCGTTGCATGCAACGCCCCCTACGAGCGCTATAAGCCGAATGACTTTTGCAAGAGGTCTAGTTAACGCGTGAGAGCGAGAGATGCGCGACAAGCGCATCGATGAACACGCGCACCTTGACCGACAGGCTGCATTTGAGGTTGGCATGCAAGATCAGTTTCAATTTGTGCAGCAGGCTAAAATCTCGTTCAACAAAAACACGCAGAAAAGCTTGCCGGAAGATCAAAAGATGACACTTCTTCAACAATCCAAACCCTTCATCAACCATTTGGAAAGCTGGCTGGCAAAGTTGCCAAAGGCCAAGCTGAACGCGGTGGTGACCAACCCAGACAACACGGCGATGATGAGCGTGGACATCATCAATGGCTTTTGCACGGTTGGGCCACTGGCCAGCCCGCGTGTGCAGGGCATCGTCAAGCCCATCGTCAAGCTGATGAAAGCTGCGCACAAAAAAGGCGTGCGCCACTTTGTGTTGACCCAAGACACGCACCCTGCCGATGCGGTGGAGTTTGCGTACTACCCACCGCATTGCGTGCGCGGCACAAGCGAAAGCGAGAGCGTGCCCGAATACAAGAAGCTGCCATTTGCGGATGAGTTTGTCATCGTGGAGAAGAACTCAATCTCGTCGTTGTACGATACGGGGTTAGACCAGTGGTTGAATGCGCACCAGAACGTGGATACGTTTATTGTGGTGGGCGATTGCAGCGACCTGTGCACCTACCAACTGGCGATGCATCTGCGGTTGCGCGCCACCGCTAGCCAACGCAACGTGCGCGTGGTGCTGCCAGAGAATTGCGTGCAGACCTACGACACACCGGTAGCCCTCGCCAAAAAATCGGGCATTCCTCCACATGATGGCGATTTGTTGCATGCAGTGTTTTTATTCAACATGGCGATGAACGGCGTGGAAGTGGTGAAAGAAATTTGGTAAGATTGCGCCGCTTCAGTTAGGGCCGTTAGCTCAGCTGGTAGAGCAGAGGACTTTTAATCCTTGTGTCGCAGGTTCGAACCCTGCACGGCTCATATAAAAAAGACCTCGTGGGGTTTGAACCCCACGAGGTCTTTTTTGTTGCCGAAAAATACTTCGTTGTGCGGTTACTCTTTGCGCCCCGCTGCCACCGTCGCCTCGATAAACGCTTTGAACAAGGGGTGCGGCCGGTTGGGCCTGCTCTTGAACTCTGGATGAAACTGGCTGCCCAGCATAAATGGGTGATCGCGCATCTCGCTGATCTCGACGAGTTTGCCATCCGGCGAGAGGCCGCTGTAGATGAGGCCGGCATCACCTAGCAGCTTCTTAAACTCGTTGTTGAACTCCCAGCGGTGGCGGTGACGCTCATGCACAATGGCATCCTGGTTGGGGTTGTAGGTCTTGGGTAAGTAGCCGTTGTTTAGCGTAGCGTCGTTGCATACGTAGGCCTTGTGCGCGTGCGTATTGGGGCTGAGGTGGCACGGATAGACCCCTAACCGCATGGTGCCACCCATGTCGCTGATGTCGCGTTGATCCAACATGAGGTCGATGATGGGGTAGGGCGTAGTATGGTTGAACTCGGTGCTGTTCGCCTCATCGTTGCCTAGCACATGCCGCGCAAACTCGATGCACATGACCTGCATACCGAGGCACAGGCCCAGATACGGCACGTTGTTTTCGCGCGCAAACTTGGCCGCTTTGATCTTGCCTTCAACACCCCGGTAACCGAACCCACCCGGCACCACAATGCCCGACACCTGCTTCAGTTCTTCAAGCCCTTCGCCCTTCTCCAATGCCTCGCTGCTAACCCAATGCACCTTCACGTCGTGCCCGCACGCCAGCCCGGCGTGGTGCAAAGATTCGCGCACGCTGATGTAGGCATCGTGCAACTCCACATACTTGCCGACGATGGCGATGTGTTGCTTGGGCTTCTCGCGGCGCACCTCGGTGCACATGGCGCGCCACTCGGTCAGC
>JAYTNY010000201.1:0-2711 GCA_043748055.1 Roseobacter sp. | reverse complement strand
GTTAGCCCCTATTTGGGCAGCGATTCGGTAGCGCCGTTTATTGCGCGGGCCGAGTGCGGGGCGTTTGTGTTGTGCAAGACGAGCAACAAGGGGGCCGATGAACTACAGAGCCTAAGGGTCTCAGAGACCCTTAGGCTCTTGCACGACATTGTGGCCGAGCAAGCGCAAAGTTGGAACACGCTGAACAACGTTGGGCTGGTGGTTGGCGCAACCGATCCAGCATCAATGGCGCGTGTGCGCGCAGTTGCACCAGCGTTGTGGTTCCTCGTCCCCGGCATCGGCGCACAAGGTGGGGATTTAGAAGCGTCGCTTAGGGCAGGTTTGCGCAGCGATGGGTTGGGTCTACTCATCAACGTCAGCCGCAGCATTGCCCGCGCCAGCAACCCAGCAGTAGAGGCAAAAAAACTGCGCGACGAGATCAATCAATTTAGGAGTCATGAGTCATGAGTCATGAGTCGTTAGCGAGGGACTTATTCGATAGCCAGTGCGTGCGCTTTGGCGAATTCAAACTCAAGTCGGGCATCCTGTCGCCCATTTATTTAGATTTGCGACGATTGATTACCTACCCGCAAACTTTGCGGCGGGCAGCGCAGAGCTATGCAGCATTGATGAAAGGGCTGCAATTTGATCGCATTGCGGGCTTGCCGTATGCAGGCTTACCAATTGCGACGGCAGTTTCGTTAGAAGCAAACTGGCCGATGATTTACCCGCGCAAAGAGGCCAAAGCCTATGGCACAAAAGCCGAGATTGAAGGTTTATATAACGCGGGCGAGACGGTCGTGATGATTGACGATTTGATTACCGATGGCGGCGCAAAGATTGAAGCCGCGGACAAGCTGAAGGCAGCGGGATTAATTGTCAAAGACATTGTGGTGTTGATTGACCGCGAACAAGGCGGCAAGGAAACATTGGCTGCCGCAGGCTACACGCTGCACGCGGTAGCCACGCTACAGCCCTTGTTAGCCGAATGGCGCAACAGCGGCGCAATTACGCCCGCGCAGTTTGAGGACGTGCGTGCGTTTCTGGCAAAGTGATGTATTCCTGGATTCGCCCGCTGCTGTTCCGGCTGAATGCTGAGCGCGCCCATCACCTCACACTGAATGCGTTGCGGCTTGCGGGTGCGCTGCCGTTTGGCACGCAGCTCTTGCGTTCATTATTTGAAGTAGACGACACAAAACTCGAAGTCGAAGCCTTCGGCCTGAAGTTTAAGAACCGCGTGGGGTTGGCGGCGGGCTACGACAAAAACGGCGTCGCCATTCGCGGCCTCAGCGCGCTGGGCTTTGGGCATATTGAGGTAGGCACGGTGACGCGTTTGCCGCAAGCGGGCAACCCCAAACCCCGTGTGCATCGTGTGCCGGAGGCGCAGGGGCTGATCAACAGCATGGGCTTTCCGAATGAGGGTGTTGCTGCATTGATAAAGCAACAGCCAACAGACGATAGACGACCGTTGTCTGTCGTTCGTCGTCTGTCGTCTCTAATCGGCATCAACATCGGCAAGGGCAAAGACACGCCGATTGAGCGGGCGGCTGAAGATTACTGCGCGCTGTTGCAGCAAGTTGCACCGTTTGCCGATTACGTCGCACTCAACATCAGCAGTCCCAACACCATGAACTTGCGGCAGTTGCAGGCGCGCGAAACCATTTTGCAGTTGTTGAAGGATGTTATTGCCGTGCGCGACGCGCTGCCCATCAAAAAACCCGTGTTGGTGAAGATTGCGCCAGATTTGAACGAGGCCGAGTTAGACGATGTGCTGGATGCGATTACGCTGACAGGGATTGATGGCGTGATTGCCACCAACACCACGATTGGGCGCGAGGGTCTGCCGAGCTATGCACAAAACTTCAAAGGCGGTTTAAGCGGGGCACCGCTCGCAGCGCGGTCAGCCCAAGTGATTCGCTACATTCACACACGCACGCAAGGCGCGCTGCCGATTATGGGTGTGGGCGGCATCATGTCGCCTCGTGACGCAATCGAAAAAATAAACGCAGGCGCAACGCTAGTGCAGATTTATACCGGCATGATTTACTATGGGCCATCACTGGTTCGAGACATCAATCGAGCCATTCCAACTTTTCGGTAGATCTGCTCGTAACAAGAAGGAGAAATACATATGAATATTCGACGATTGACAGTGGCCTTTGGAACAATGTTGAGCTTGTTGGCAGGCATGATGAGCATGAGTGCGCAAACCGCCAACGCAAAGGTGGCACAAGGGCCTATGGCAAAGTTTTGCAAAGTGACCTTTCCAGTCATCGCCGGTTACTCACGCATTTCCAATCAGCTCATCACAGACAACAGCTTTCGCTGCGAAAAAAGAATTCTGGGAGTTGTGAATGGCGTGGGTGTAACCGTTCTTGCCACCCACAGCAAAACCACAGAAAATGGCCGAACTGTTCTCAAATCTACGTGCATCGTGGCTTACAACACATCCATTGGCATGAGGAGAACCGAGTTCAACGGTACGTATAGCTGCGAGGTGGCGCAGGGCGTACAAGGTGTGACCTTTATCGCACAGGCTGGTTACTTCTAATGCCGAGGTGAACCGATCGTCAATAATTGACGTTCTTAAAAGAACGAGCACAAGCTCGTTCTTTTGCTTTTCATGCACAATGGCTGTGCATGAGCGATTATCTTAAGTTAGCCCAACAAATTGCCGCGCACACTTCTGGCGAGGTGCGCTTTGATGACATGATGCGCGTGCTGTATAGCAC
>JAYTNY010000200.1:0-9538 GCA_043748055.1 Roseobacter sp. | reverse complement strand
TTTGTGAAACATGGCAAAAATCACCCCTCGCTCCGTAGACTTCTCCCAGTGGTATCTCGATGTGTTGCGCGAAGCCGATATGTTTGATTACGGCCCGGTTGGCGGCACCATTATTGCAAAGCCGTATGGCTGGACGCTGTACGAAAACATGAAGGACGCGCTGGACAAGCGTTTTAAGGACACCGGTCATGTGAACGCGCAGTTTCCGATGTTCATCCCCATGAGCTTTTTGCGGCGCGAGGCCAGCCATGTGGAGGGGTTCTCGCCAGAGTTGGCCGTTGTGACCATTGGTGGTGGCAAAGAGTTAGATGAGCCGATTGTGGTGCGGCCCACCAGCGAGACGATTATTGGCGATGCCTACTCGCGCTGGATTAAGTCATATCGAGACCTGCCCGTGCTGATTAACCTGTGGAACAGCGTGGTGCGCTGGGAGAAACGCACCAAACCCTTCTTGCGCACGATGGAGTTTTATTGGCAAGAGGGCCACACTGCTCACGCCACGCATGAGGAAAGCTGGGCGGAGGTGATGCAGATGCTGAACGTGTATCACGATCATGGGGTTGAAGATTGCGCCATGCCCACCATTCGTGGCCGCAAGTCTAAGAATGAGCGCTTCGCGGGCGCCATCAGCACCACCAGCCTGGAGGCCATGATGGGCGACAAAAAAGCCCTGCAAGCCGCTACCAGCCACGACCTGGGGCAGAATTTTGCGAAGGCGTTTGAGATTAAATATTTGGACCGCGACAACACCGAGAAGCATTGTTGGACAACCTCGTGGGGCCTGAGTTGGCGCTTTTTGGGTGGGCTGGTGATGATGCACGGCGACGACCAGGGCTTGCGGTTGCCACCTAAAGTTGCGCCCATTCAAGTGGTGGTGGTGCCCATTTTTAAGAACGATGATGAGAAGGCCAAAGTGATGGAGGCCGCCGACCGCGTGTTTAAGTCGCTGAAGGCGGCGGGCTTTCGCATCAAGTTTGATGACCGCGACGAGACGCCCGGCTTTAAGTTCAACGATTGGGAGATGCGCGGCGTGCCGGTGCGTGTAGAGATTGGCCCCAAAGATGTGGCAAACAACAGCGTGGCGCTGGCCCGCCGCGATGTTCCCGGTAAAGCGGGTAAAGCCTTTGTGCCGCAGGATGGGTTGACCGAACGCATCACGACCTTGATGGTGGAGATTCACACCTCGCTGCACGCGCAGGCCGATGCGTTTTTGAAAGGCAATATCAAAGAAGTCAACACCTACGCCGAGCTAAAAGAGGCCGTGCAAGATGGCTGGGCGTTGGTGCCGTTGCTGGATGACCCAGCCGTAGACGCGAAGATTAAAGAGGACTTGCAGGCGACGAATCGCAATTACCCGTTGGATCAGACAGAGGGTGAGTGGACGTGTGTGGTTACGGGGCAAAAGGTGAAGGAACGGGCGTTGGTGGGGAAGGCGTACTAGCTGACCGCCGCCCCCGCCGCCACAATGCTGGCCAGCAGCCACCACGTGCTGTTGCGCGTAACGATATTAAGCCGCAGCACATGCGGCACCCAGAACAGCGCGACCAAGAACGCGCCGATGGGTCGGCGGGTCATCATCAACACAAATAAAACTAACCCCAAGCCAATGTGCAGCGCCATAGCTTGTTTGGACGGTGTTGCCAAAATACCCCCCAGCGCCACACCGATGCCCAGCCCAATGCCAAACACGCTCAGCACCATGGGGTTAAACAGCGCGTAGCCCAGCAGAAAGGGCAACGTGGCTTGCGACACGCCTTGCAAAAGGGGATTGGGGCGACCTGTGCCTTTGCCCCACGCCGCCGCCAGTTGTGGCAAACAAACGGCCACAATGCTGAGCAAGGCTACTTGCCCGCCGAGGATGGCCGACAGCACGATGCAAATAGCCAGCGCAGCCGCACCGCTGGCAAACTTGGCACCCTGCGCGGGCCACAGCTTTTGCTTGGCCCAATCCACAAACTGGCCCAGCGTAGCAGCAGCTTTGGCGCCATCGGTGTTGGGTTGGGTGTAGGGCAGGGGGTTGATGGGCGAACCGGAGCGCCACGTTCGCCACTCGGCTAGCAGGGTGGCCCAATCGGTGGCCGCAACGGTATGCCACCACACGGCCCATGCGCCTTGCGCGAGCAGCGCGCCCGTGGCAACCACCAGAATTGTTTCTGCGCGCCAATCGAACGCCGAGGACGCCATCACCCCAGCCAACAACGATACGATGGAGACGAACGTGAGGCCGAGGCGGGGGGAGAGGGTAAACGGATGAAGGGGCGAAGACGGAATGAGGAGATGAGGGGATGAGGAAAGTCTCCTCATCCCCTCATCTCCTTTACTCTGCTGTTCTACCTGTCTTTCTGCTATCACGGTTTACTCACTGCTGGCGCTTTGCCAGTCAGCAAGTAGTCTACCGCAGCGTCTAGCTGGGGGTCTTTGTTGGCTTTGGTGTCGGCGGCGGTGTTGGGCACGGCAAAATCTGGGGCGATGCCGGTGCCGTGAATGCCGCGATCTTTGGGCGTGTACCAACGTTGGATGGTGACGCGAAGCTGGCCGCCGTTGGGCAGCATCTGCGGCGATTGCACCGAGCCTTTGCCAAAGGTGGTCTCGCCGATGAGTTTGGCGCGACCATAGTCTTGCAATGCACCGGCCACAATCTCGCTGGCGCTGGCGCTGCCCGCATTCACCAACACGGTCATCGGAATATCTTGGGCGATGCCCTGGTTGGTTGTTTCGAGGGTGCTCTTGCCGCCCTTGTAATCGCGCTCAATCACGAACACGCCCTGCTTCAAGAACAAATCGCCAATTTGCACGGCTTGGTTGAGCAAGCCGCCTGGGTTGTCGCGCAGATCCAGAATAAGGCCCTTGGGATTTTTCTTGAGCAGCTCGGCCAGTTGCAGGCTCAGTTGATCGTTGGCGGGCTTGCTGAACTCCATCAGGCTGATGTAGGCGATATCGTTGTCTTTGCCCACCATCTTGCTAGTCACGAGCGGCAGTTCGATTTTGGCGCGGCGCAGCGAGAGATCGAACGGCTTGGCGGTGCCATCGCGGCGAATGGTGAGTTTGACCGAGGTATCGCGCGGGCCGCGCACCATAGCCGCCACCTCGCTAGTGCTAAGGCCGTTGACGCGCTTGTCATCCACCTTCTCGATGATGTCCCCGGCCAGCACACCACCTTTGGTGGCGGGGGTGCCAGGAATCGTGCGCAAGATTTGAATATCGCCGTTGCCCAGTTGCTTCAGCGTGGCACCAATGCCCTCGAACGAGCCTTCGATATCCTCGTTCAGAATCTTGGCGTATTTGGGTTCTACATATTGGGTGAACTGATCGCCCAGCGAACTGACCATGCCGCGAATGGCGCCATCGGTCAGCTTGTCGTTGGTGGGCAACTCGCCGTACCACTGAGTCTTGAGGCGCTGAAGCACGTTCTCGATCAGCGCCGTGTCTACACTGGCAACTGCATCGGATGCGCCCGTGACCGCTGGGACGCCGATGCTGGTGGAGCCGCCTGTAGGCGGGAAGGGCGACGCGCCAGTGAACAGCAACCCGCCAGGGCGTGTGATGACTGCGCCGACGGTGACACCGACGATGAAGATCATCGCGCCAATAAAGAGGCCCATGAGACCAAGTGCGATGTTGCGGATGGTGCCGGTTTGGGCTGCGTTGGAATTTTGTCCTGGCTGGTTTAGCATGATTGAATTCTGATTTATGACCATGAGGGATGCCTTAGCGCCGCCAGAGTTTGGCGGCTTGAATATAGTTTTAACTGTCGAGTCCATACAACCGATCTACGCTGAGTTCTGGGGCCACAGTGTACGCCGAGTGTAAGGTGATTGAGGCTGCACGCAGACCCAACTGCAAGGCATCACCCACTGGCATGCCCTGCAACATGCCAAAGATCACCGTCGCGGTCAGCGCATCGCCTGCACCCGTCGTATCTACGATCTCACCGCGCAGGGCGGGGAACTCGCCGCTCTCGTGTTCGGTAGCGTAACACGCACCCTTTTCGGCTTGAGTAATAACCACCGCTTCTACGCCTAAGCTGACGAGTGCGCGCGCAGCCAGCAACGGATTTTCTTGCAGGGCATGGGCAAAATGCTCGCTTTGCCGCAGCAATACTTTGGCCTCGTCCAGATTTGGGGTGATGAGATTCACGCGCGACAAAAACGGAAATAGGCGATGGGCAATGTCGGTCGAGGTGGGGTCGACGCACACCGGCTTGTCGTACTCATGGGCTAACTCGATTGCTGTTCGCAATGCGGCGTCGCTCAAGTTCAAATCCAGCGCCACCATGCCGCAGGCTCTAAACGCGTCGCGGTTCAAATATAAGTAATCGGGCGTGAGATGGCGCAACACGCGCACATCGTCCAGCGCCATGAACATATCGCCGCTGGGGTCGAGCGCGGCGAGATACGTGCCCGTCGTCTCACCTTCGATAATGAGCGCGCGCGAGACATCCATGCCCAAATCGTCGGCGGTATCGAGGATATCCTCACCTGCGTAATCCCCACCCACCGCCGTGAGCAGCGTGACCGGCACACCCAGCCGCGCCAGGTTCTCGGCGATGTTGCGGGCCACCCCGCCCATGCTGGTTTTGATGGCCGCCGCGTTCGACGAATTAATGACCGGCTTGCTAAACAAGCGGCCTTTAATATCCAGGTTGGCTGCGCCGAGGACGAGGACTGACATTCTTGGTGATTAGGGATTGGTGATTAGGGAGTGGTGATTGGTGACTTCAATCACCAATTCCTAATCCCCATTCACTCTTCAACGTATCTCCGCCAACTGCCAAACGACCACAAGTGCTACCGCCGCTGTCACCGCAAACTCAATCAACACAAAGCGGGTGAGGCGGTCTTGGAAGTGTTGTTGGCCCAGACCCGAGAGGACGTAGAAGGCGGTCATGAGTAACACGCCCCCGCTCCAGTTGGAGATGTTCCAGTAGTTCAAGGCCCACGTGGTTTGGGCGACGATGAGACCGATGATGATGGCGAATAAACCCGCGCGACCCAAGCCAATAATATGCGGAGCCAACAGATCGAGCGAGAGAAAGGCGGCGACGAAGAAGCTGAGCGTAGCGGTTACGGCGCTGCGCTCACGTGTGCTGTAGATGAGTGTGAACAAGGCGAAGGCGATGATGTAGCTAACGCCCGTAAGCGCCAGCCGCGCCACACCGTAGCCGCTGGCATTGGGCGAAAGGCTGACATATTCGGCGGCAATCAAGATGCTGATGACGGCGATGCCGATGACCAGCACGCCGATCCACGCGGGCCAGGCGTTGATGCGGGTGAGCAGATCGGCCACAGCCAGTGCAGCCAAGCCCGGGGCGATCCAGTACGGAAAGAGATACAGCACCTCGCCCGCGCGCACATCGGGGTGATCGCGCAGCACCCAATCTACGCCCGCGCACACCAGCACGGGCAGCAACACCACCAGCAGCGAATCTGCCGAGAGGCGCAGCGAGAGGGCCGAGCCGAGGAAGGTGAACGAGAGCGTGCGGGTGGGCAACTCCACCACCAGCAACGCCACCGGGGTGAGCGCGATGAGCGCGATGAGCACGG
Source organism: Roseobacter sp. (assembly GCA_043748055.1). Classification (GTDB taxonomy): domain Bacteria; phylum Chloroflexota; class Anaerolineae; order J036; family Brachytrichaceae; genus JANMVQ01. The sequence goes on along the minus strand of JAYTNY010000200.1, from coordinate 3,995 downwards.
CGATGCGATGGCGCAATTCGGAGGCCGCCTCGCGTGCCTGCGACCCGACCTGGATGGCCTGAGTGTTGCTCAAGTCCTCTGACCCGAACGGATCGACGGGTTGAATGGACTGGGTGAGGGATGAAGGGAAGCGCATGCGACGAGTATTCTATACAGCTATGAAGAGATGAAGAGATGAAGAGATGAAGCGTAACTCAACCTCGCGGGTTTTATTGAGTTCAGACTTTGTGGCTGAGTTCGCCATAAACCCGCGAGGTTTAGGCTTGTTGACTGACAGGTTACTATTTGAGGCATGGCAATAAGCAACGTGATTGAAACCGTAGACGAGATGGCCCAATATGTGACCGAGGTGGAAGCCTGGCGCAAGAAAATGAGCGACGACTTGCGTGCGCCAGATGGCTGGCTCTCATTGGCGGGGTTGTTTGAGCTGAGCGAGGGTGAGCAAACGATTGGCAGCGACGAGGCTTGCGATGTGGTCTTGCCCGCCAGCGCCCCGCCCAAGTTGGGGGTGCTGCGTTTTGCGCACAACCAGACCCACCTCAGCATAACCAGTGGCACCCCCAGCGCGCCCGTGTGGGTGGATGGCGCACCCGCCCGCGAAGCCCTTTTGCAAGACGATGGCGATGGCGCAGCAACACCGACAAAAGTGGCCGTAGGCACAGCCACGTTCTTCGTCCATAGCTATGATGGCCGTTATGCCATTCGGGTGAAGGACAGTGCCAATCCAGAAATCGCTGCGTTCACAGGTCGGGTTTGGTTTGAGGTGAACCCAGCCTACCGCGTGCGCGGCACGTTTGTGCCGCAGACACAGACGGTGAAAATTGCCACAATGGTCAACACGACATCTGATTATCAAAGCCCTGGCTTGGTGAACTTTGAACTACACGGGCAGGCGTTGCAATTATTGGTAACTGGGCGCAAGGGCAACAAGCTGTCTGTCTTGATGCGCGATGCGACCTCGGGCAAAGAGACGTATTCGGCGGTTCGGTTCTTGACAGTTGAAATAGACGATGAGGGGAATGCGGATGTGGATTTCAACCGAGCGTATAGCCCGCCATGTGCCTTTACGCCGTATGCCACTTGCCCGCTGCCGCCGCGCCAAAATATATTGCCAATAAGGATTGTGGCAGGCGAGCGCTATGCCGGATCACATTAAAAAAGAGACGCGCCTAGTGGCGCGTCTCTTCGATCAACGTTCGTGCTGTCTTCAGGCCCGGTTATGGAACGGGTGTGATCTCAACCTCCGGTATCACCGTCGGCTCTGGCTCCGGTAAGAACTCAGGCTGGTTGGCCGAGAGGAAGTCACAGTCCATCTTCAACGGCAAATCGCCATTGCGCGACCAGATGCCGCCCGACCCCTTGGCCGAGAGTTGGACACCCCAGTAGCCTTTGGGCGTATCCGTTATTTCGTAAGAACCCGAAGCGCCAAAACTGCTGGGTGGCACGTTTACCGTGCGCCCACCCGTTGTTGCCGGGCAAGTGCCTCCTGCGCCCTTGCCATTGAACGCAATCTTGAACTCGGTCATACCAGGGATGCCCGACCAGTAAACGGTGAACTTGCCGCTGCCACGGTTGGCATCGCAATTGGTTAATGCCGAGCAAATGTCGCCTTTCGGGTTCCAACCCGTGCTACTTCCGCCTACATTCACCCGCAACGAATACAGCGAACTGCTTTGTGTGCCCGACCCAACCGCGACGCGCAAGAAGTAGGTTCCAGCCGACTGAACGAGCACATCTTTGACCGTTACACCTTTGTCTTGCACGGTGATGGGGGTGAGCGAACCTGGCACCGCCGAGCAACTGGCAGATTTATAAAGAATGTATTGGCCTACCGAGACGTTCAAATTAGTGAGATTCAAGGTGACGTTGGCATCGCTCGATAGGGTGAAGCTGTACCAATCGCTGGTGTCCTCAGGGTAAGCCTGATACGTTGTGCCCGCCACAATCGGATATGCCTGACAGGCATTGTTGTTTGGCTCGTAAGGCCCAGTAGATGTGGTTGTGCCCAACAAGCTAAAGATCACGCCGTAATCTGTGTTCGGAGCCAGATCGGCAGTGCTGGCAACACGAACAAAAAGCTCGCCCGGAACCACATTGAGCACCGTCACCTGACGCGTCGCCAAAGGATCGCCCTGAAACGAATTGGCGGCGTAGTTTGTGCCGGTATCGCAGGCACCGGTAAATTTGCGCACTTGCACTTGCCCGTTCGAGGTGAACCCGGTCACAGTTACAACCAGCGTGCTGGTCACCGGTATATTAATTCTGAAGAAGTCATCCTTGTCATTCAGGCGGGCGGTGTATTTCACATTCAACGCAATTGGAAAGGCTGCGCAGGTGGTGTTGTTGGGTTCTTCAATCGTCGTAATGTCGCGCTGGTTATCGCCCCCCACCCTAAAAATAATGGGCAAGTAAAACTTTCTCGTTGCCGCAAAAATGGTGTGAACCGGGCTACAGGCATCGGCATCGTTCGTGCCTTTGTTTCTGCGGCTCACCTTAAACTGCACCGATGGTAAGGCTCCGCTCGTCGGCGGGGCAACCAAGATATTGCTCGCCGTCATGATGACGGTGAAGTCGCTTACTTGCAGGGCTGTTGCCGCTGTCCACGGCGAGTTGCCTCCGCCTGGGGTGTAGGCCGTAAATTCGGACGTTGCGGCATCCAACGCCACCAGGGATGTGACCGAAACCACAACTTGCGTGCTAATCGTCCCTTGCGGCACGATGTAAGTGGTGTTGCTAAAGGGTGCCCAGTTGGATAGAAGGCATGTTGTCGGGTCGAGAAAAGTCTGCTCCAGGGTCGCTGGCTTGGAGTGCACCTCTGCCTGCGCAAGTGCGTTCTGAGCGGGTTGCGCAGGGGTGGCTGCCGAGGCCAGACGACCGACTGCGACATTGCCAAAGACGCTGGCAAACACTGTTAGAGCGGCCAGGCCGGTGCGCAATCTACACACGCTGCGCACCCATCGGGATGACACTTGGTTTTTGGATAAAGCCATAGTTGTGTTACCTAATTTAGTATTCTGAAGTTCTAAATTAAAGACGCAGGGTGCAAATGCGCCGCACCCACACCCCGCGCTGCAAGCATTACGGAATGGGGGTTTCTGTGACACCGCCGCCACCACCAGAATCTGGTAGAGGGGTATTGGTTGGGCTGGTGCCGCCGCCACCGCTGTCGGGGATGGGTGTGCTGGTTGCTGCGGCTGGCACAGGCGTGTTGGTTGAGCTGGTGCCGCCGCCGCCATTGCCAATGCACAAGAACTTCTCGTTGTAGTTCACTTCCTGGCCGTCTTTGCGGACCACTTTGAGGTGAACGATGTAGCCGCCGTAAGCCAACTGATTCACATTAAAGGTATAAGAGCCTTGTCCACTGGTGGGCACATTAATGACGCTGGTGCCTTGCGGCCCGCACTGTTGGCTGCTGGGTTCCACCACAAACCGGATGCCGTTAATGCCATAAAGGCTCCAGTCCGCCGTCAGGCTCACACTCTCGTTTACGTTAAACGCCCGTCTGGACGTATCGTTGGACGTCCAACCCAAATCTTTCTTTACGCAGAACGTGTAGGCCGCCGTGCTGTTGCCACGCCAGTCTGGGTTTGCTGCGTTGCAATCTGCTGTAACAACCGTGGTGGGCAGCACCACAGCCTGGCCCGACACCTGCAAGATCAACGTGTCTTCCAGTTGCTGGTTGGCCGTGTCGCGCCAGCGCAGGCGAATGGTGCGCGCGCTGGTTACGCCCGGCACATCCACTGTCATAACACCATTGATCGGGCCGATAAAGCCGCGCCCATCGCCCTTGTCAAACTCGCCATCCTTAAAGCTGGGGATGCTCCAGGTGGCATACACCGTTGCCCCCGAACCCACCGGGTTGGCATTCACCTTCAGCACGTTGCGTCCACCCACGGTTGCTGCAGAAGGCACTGCGGGCACGGGTGTTGCTACGCTGGGCGGCACCGCCGTTGGCCCGATGGGGATGATGACGGGTGGCTGGGCTGGCTGAGCGG
>JAYTNY010000199.1:0-7206 GCA_043748055.1 Roseobacter sp. | reverse complement strand
GCTGGGCCGCATGGGCTACGTGGCATTGCACTGGGCTTACTTTGCGAACCACACAAACGAGATGCTCTCACTCGCTAGCCCAGGCTTTCAAGAGCATGCCGCATTGGTTGGCGGGCTTGTGGGCTTTTGGCTATGGGCTAAGCGAGATCCATCGATAGCCAATAGCCCGTTGCCAATCGTTCTTTGCATCAGCCTCATCGGCATGGCCGCAAGCCTGGGCTGCATTGCCAATGGCTGCGCGTATGGCCGCGAGGTGTTCTGGCAGAGCGAAGGTGAACGCTCGTTGGCGTGGCGGGTGGCTGTAGATTGGCCCGACGCGTATGGCATCAACAACCCACGCCTGCCCACACAATTGTTTATGGCGGGGTGGTTGGGGGTGGTGGGAGGAATGTTGCTGTGGATTGGAAGGGGAGACAAGGGGACAAGGAGACAAGGAGACAAAACATCCCCTCTTCTCCTTGTCCCCTTGCCCCCTTGTCTCCTCTGGCCTCTCTTGTTCGCCCTCGGCGATTTCGTCATTCAGTTCGCCCGTGCCGATGCCAGCCTTGTTTGGGCCGGGCTGCGGGCTGAGCAATGGCTGGATGTGGTGTTTGGCACACTGGCTGCTGCGGGTATAGTGCGCGCACTTTGGCATGGTCAGACGAGTGCCCGAACGTAGGATGTTGGTTTACTAAACCCTCCCGAAGGTTGCTGGCAAAAAGTTGCTTGCAAGAACTTGGTTCTTGTCGGTTTAACCTTCGGGAACGTAAGTTTGTATTGGAATAACCCATGCGCCGCTCACGCGAACTGCTGTATCAACCCGAAACTCAAAAGCTGGAGCTGCTTAACACGCCTATTAACCAGCTAGGGCTGAAGGTGAAGGGCACGATTTTTGAGCAGGCCATTGCCAGCGTGAAAGAAGAGATGAAGCTGGCGGGCATTTGCAAATTAGAGCCAGTGTTTTACATCAGCACGGGCTATGGCTGCATTGCCGGGTCGCCCATTATTTCGCTGGGCTTTTACGATTTTCATCCGCTGCTAAAAGAGCTAAACCAAGAAGTGCGCGGCTGGTTTTACACCGATGCCGAGATTTACGACCTGCTGCGCCACGAGGTTGGCCACGCCTTTTGCTATTCCTATAAGCTTTACCGCACGCCCGAGTTTCGCAACCTGTTTAACGTCGAGGGCAACTTCTTTAACACCTACCCCGACGACAACGACTACTGGTACAACCCGTGGAGCCGCAGCTTTGTAAACCCCAACGGCGACCACTATGCTCAGAAGCACCCCGACGAAGACTTTGCCGAGACGTTTTGCGTGTGGCTGACCCCGCGCAGCGGCTGGCGCAAAAACTACAAGGGCCGCCCTACTGCATTAAAGAAATTGCGCTACGCCGACCGCGTCGTCAAAGAGCTTGGCCCGCAGTCCCCATCCATCGAGACCAACCTGAACTGGATGTATGAACGCGTTGACGACATTAAGATGACGGTGGCCGAGTTCTTGAACGCCAAGACCAAACCGTATAAGCAGCAGGCCACTGGCTATGTAGACCCCGACCTCAAAGAGTTATTTCGCCTCGCGCCGCGCGGCATCTCGCGGCGCGCTCTGTTCAAAGACTTTATGCGGGCCGACCAATTTATCCGCCAGCAAAAGCAAGCGCTGCTCACCCGCATCTCGTATTGGGTGGGTGTAGACACCCGTGTGACGATGGATGTGTTGGAGAAGTGCATCGCCCGCAGCCGCGCGCTCAACCTGTGGGTGGAGCAAGCCCAGCACGAGAAGAAGCTCATCGAGTTGACCACTTACATCACCGCGCTGTGCGCCAATTACAAGAACAGCGGCTTTTACATGAGCTCATAGGGATTAGGGATTAACTAATCCCTAATCACCAATCCCCATCTCCATGCGCATCCTCATCACCGGCGGCACAGGCGTGATTGGCAGGCACGCGGCCAAAGCCTTACAGGCGCGTGGGCATACCGTGCGTTTGTTGTCTCGCAGGGCCAACCCGCAGGTGGCGTTGTTGCGGGGCTTGTTGATGGAGTACGCCGTGGGCGATGTGCGCGACGAAAGCACGCTGCAACAAGCCATCGCAGGGTGCGATGCCATCGTCCTCTCGCACCAGTTCCCGCGCTTCCCGGTTGAGGACGCTAAGCGCCACAACACCTTTCAGGAGGTAGACCAAATGGGCACCGAGAACGTGGTCCGTGTTGCAAAACGGCTTGGTGTGCAGCGGTTGGTCTACATCAGCGGCAGCGGCGTGGGCAGCGCCAATATTGCCAGCCACCCCGGCATCGCCGCCAAGCTGGCCGCCGAGCGCGCCGTGTTCGAGAGCGGCCTTTCAGCTGTCTCGCTGCGCATCAGCGTGGTCTACGCGCCCGACGACAAATATTTCCCGATGTTGGCGAAGGCCGCCAAATTCTCGCCGTTCGTGCCGGTGTTTGGGGATGGAGCCTCGCGCTGCCAACCGATTTATGTCGGCGATGTCGCTGCCGTCATCACAAGCACCATCGAACAAACCCACATAACCGGCATTGTGGATGTGGGCGGGCCAGACGTGGTGACGTGGAGGCAATTGCTGCTGACCGCTGCCGAGGTGGCGACCGGCGCACGCAAGTTCGCGCTGCCCATTCCAAACGCAGTGCTTAACGTGGCGGGTTGGCTGGGCGAGAAATTTTCGCCGCCGTTGTTCTCGCGTGGGGCCGCGCAGTTTATTCAGTTCGAGAGCGTGTGCAGCGGGCCAGACATTGCCAGCGTGTTTGGCATGCAGCCTATGGCGTTGCGCGCAGGGCTGCGGCTGGCGTTGACAACGGCGTTGAGAGCGCATGTAGCGCCATCCGGTTGAACACGGCAGGTGTTTCCTCCATCGGCAAATGCCCGGCATCGGTGATGGTGAGGAGCGTGGCGTTGGGCAGCAGCGTTGCCAGCCGGTCGCCATCGGCCAGCACGGTAATCGTGTCCTGCTCGCCCCAAATCACAATGGCCCGTGCGCGAATGCTGCGCAGTTGGGCCTCGCTAAATTGCCCATCGGTCGCATCGCGGAAATGACCCAGGCCGCCGTGTTCCCAATTCGCAGTCTCGAAGGATCGCCAATAGCCGCGCACGGTTTCGGGCGTCACATCGGCGGGGTTAGCGTAGAAGTTTGGCAACACATCGGCCAAGTGTTGTTCGCTCATCCACCCTCGCACGCCCAGCTGTGCCCAGCGATACACGGGTGGGATGGACAACGCCGCGCTGAGGGCGGGCTTGGTTTGGCCTTCGCCCAGAATAAAGCCATCTACGATGAGGAGTTGCTCGACGCGGGTGGGATGGCGCAATGCAAACTGGGTGAGCACGGCCCCGCCTGCGCTGTGGCCCCAAATAATGGCTTGCGGTATTCCCAGCGCATCCAAAACATGCGCGGCAAAATCGGCTTGCTGCGCCAGCGAATACCTAAACGCATACGGCTTGTCCGTCAGGCCAAAGCCGGGCCGGTCGTAGGCGATGACGCGGTAGCCTGCGTCGGCAAACGGCTGCAACTGGTAGCGTGCACTAAACGTGGAGCCAAACAAACCGTGCAAAAACAAAATGGGTATGCCTTGCGGGGAGCCGCGCTCCACCACGTAGGTTTTTAGCCCATCAACAGTGATGAAATGCCCGCCATCCAGCACTAAATCTTCGGGTGGCGTTCCGGTGTTGGGGATGGGAACGACGTAGGGCAGAGCGAAGACGAGACACAGCACGATTAGGATGAGGGCAAGTGAGCGACGATGCGTTTTCATGTTGTTCGAGAATGTTAGGAATGTTGAATGTGTTGTTCGGCAGAGTGTAGCAGTTTGTTGCCTAAAACATTTGGGTCCACCCAGACCGCAAGAAACAGGTGGTTACATGTGCAAATCCCAATACAGTGATGGGCACTATGAATTTCTCCATTCAAACTATTCCTCAAGATTTCTTGGATCGTGTGCGCAACCGGGGCATTGATGATTTGGGCCAGCCCGTGCGGCGTTTTGTTTCTACAAATGGCGATGAGCCTTGCCGCGATGTGTTGCGCATGGCGCGCCCCGGCGAAGAAGTGATTTTGGCCAGCTTCTCGCCCTTCACGGCCATTGGGCCTTACCGCGAATACGGGCCGGTGTTTGTGCTGGGCAACCCCACTGATGAGGCTGTAGTGCGCAACCAAATGCCCCGCTCCAGACAACAGCCCGACGGTTACGTGGGCACGCACTTAGCCATCCGCGCCTATGCGCCTTCGGGCGATATCGCGGATTCCGCCGTGGTCGAATCTGGCGATGCCGAGGCGCAAATTCAGAGCTTCTTGGCGAACACAAACACAGATTTTGTGGATACACGTTTTGCCGGGCATGGCTGCTTTGCGTTTCGCGTTAGACGGGCCGAATAGCAAGCGCGTTCTTCGGCTGCGTCGGCGGGTGGATAATCTCGTCATGCCCAACAGACGAATTATTTACCTCGTCATCGTCGCCGTGTTTGGTCTTATGTTTGGTGCCATTACGTTGGCCTTCGCCTTGCAGCCCACGCAAGCCCAAGAGCCAGCGTGGCAAACCTTCACCAGCGATGACGCGGCCTACAGCTTTGAGTATCCCGCCGAGAGCGTGATCCAAACCAGCGAAGACGCGTCATTGCGCTACAAGCTGGTGTATGTGCAGTTCCCAATCACGACCACAGGCGCGTACCAGGGCGTGAGTGTGATGGTTATCGAGAACCCATCCAACCAAAATGTGCGCGACCTAGTGGCGACCCAATACGCCCAAGCCAAACAAGCTATGCCACAAGTGGCGCGCTCTGCGGTTGGGTTTGAGGTGAACGGGCGGGCGGCTATTAAGTTGGAGCGCGACCTCGTTGCAGGCGACCTCGACAAGTACAGCGTGTGGGTGCAAGGCGAGGGTGTGACGTATCGCATCAACCTGTTCGGCGGCGGCGTAGGCGGCGAGGTGGAACCCACTCCCGAAACCGAAGCCATCTTCAACCGCCTTGTCCAATCATTCAAAATCTTAGATACGCTTCTGAAGCCACACACAATCCCTAATCCCCAATCCCTAATCCCTAATCTCGATCCGCCCATCGCCACTGTCTTCACCTACCCGCTGCGTTCCGGCGTGTCGCAGGGCTATGGCGTGCCCACCGGCATTGTGGTTGGTGGCACACGGATGGAGTGGTTGGATTACGGCATTCGCAACTTAGACCAGTGGCGCACCAAGTGCTATGGCGTGGATTGGAGCCGCATGATTCACACCGGCGAGGATTGGTATCGCGACGATTATTTGACGGCCAACACGGCGGGCAGCCCGGTGTATGCCGTGGCCGATGGCGTGGTGGCGCAACACAACCCCGGCATCAGCTACCCCGGCAATGTGGTGTTGATTCGGCACCGACTCGCCAATGGGCGCAACATTTATTCCATGTACGGCCATGTGGCGAACGTGAGCGTGGTGCAAGGCCAGCAGGTGAAACGCGGCCAGCAAATTGCGACCGTGTTGAACCAGGGCTACACCGGGCGCACGCCTGCCAAACACCCCTCGTGGGATTCGCACATGCACTTTGAGATGCGCTATTTTGAGAATGGCGCGAACATTTACGTGCCCGGCACGAATGCATATGGCTACAACTATCCGGCTTGCACCTATGCGTATCCGGGGCGCGGCTACACCTACATTGTTCACCCCGATGCTTACCCGTACCCCAACGCAGGCTGGACGGACGGCAGTGAGTTTATTGCCGCAAACTTAGAGGGGCCAACCGGCTGCATGCCGCAAGAGTTGCTGGGCAACGGCAATTTTGAGCTGGGCCGCGTCGTGTGGGGCGCAACCAACTCGGCGGGCATTGCCGACCCGCTGATTTACACCAGCCGCCCCCGCACCGGCAAATGGGGCGGCTGGCTGGGCAACCGCGCTACTTACACGGATACGCTCTCGCAAGTGATACAAGTGCCCGCCAACAGCCAAACCCTGCGCCTGAGCTTTTGGCGCTATGTGCAGAGCAAAGAAGCAACGGGAAACGTCGATGACAAAATGAGTTTGGTCTTGCGCAACCCCGATGGCCTGCCCATCGCCACGCAAGAAGTTGCTACCAGCGCCACGCCGCGCAATGTGTGGCAGCAATTCACCACGGAGTTCAATTTGCTGAACTATGCGTTTGCGACGGCGACATTGAGTTTGACGGGCGCGAACGACGGCGATTTGGTGAGCAGCTTTTTTGTGGATGACGTGTCGCTGCAAAAACTTTGCAGCACAACTGCGGATGGGGCAACAACCAACATCGGTAGGGGCGCAGCATTGCTGCGCCCCTACGAAATTCGCTCTGAGACGAACTTGATGGCGACAAGCGTAGACACGCCAACGGTGTTCTTGCCGCTGGTCTTTACCGACATCGACAGCGAACCCAATCAGCCCGAAAAAGACATGGCCGCACCTGCCTGCGCTAACTTATTGGTAAACGGCGATTTTGAAGCCTCGTTAGCCTTGCCGTGGAGCGGCATCGCCAACACGCCCGGCGCTATTTACAACGTGATTCCCGGCGGCGCAAACACCAGTTTGAAGGACACGCTGACGGATGCCTCGCGCGCACGGTCGGGCTTTAAGAGCGGGCGGGTAGGCAGCCCCAGCGTAAATGGCTACTGGAACGAGTTGGTGCAAACCGTGCGCCTACCCGCCAACGTCACCTCGGCGAGCTTGAGCTATTGGCGCTACCTGGACACCCGCGAGACGACCACGACAACGGCCTTTGATCGCTTTGAGGTGGGTCTGGAAAGCGACAAAGGTATTCAACTGTTGCCGCCTCAGAAGTTTGATAACAAAGATGCCAAGCGCGGGCAGTGGGTGCAAGAGACGCTGAGCTTGAGCAACCCGTCAGCCTATTCCGGCCAAAGCGTGTGGGTAACCGTGAAGGGCAACCTGGACAACACCAACCCCAGCAGCTTTTTGGTGGATGATGTTGAGTTAACGGTGTGTGCGCAGCCGTGAAGCAAAAACAAACCAGGTTTTGCGCCTCAGAAGGCGTTAAAAACCTGGTTTGTTTCTGCGGGCTAACACTCAACGAACTTACTAGACATTATCGGGAATAGCCACGAAGGGCACGAAGATGCACGAATTCTTCGTGAAACTTCGTGATTTTCGTGGCGAAACCCTTATTGCCGATAAAGTCCGATGCACGAGAGGTCAGGCAAAACGCCCGGCCTCTCGCGCTTTTTTTGACTATGAACCTCTTAAATTTGTGTGCCCAGGCTGGCTG
>JAYTNY010000198.1:0-4466 GCA_043748055.1 Roseobacter sp. | reverse complement strand
CCAACGATGAACACTTGGGCAAATACAACGGCCTGGGTGGCAAGCTGGAACGCGACGAAGACATTGTGAGTGGGATGAAGCGCGAGATACGCGAAGAGGCGGGCATTGAGGTGACGACGATGACCTTGCGCGGCAGCGTGAACTGGCCGGGCTTTGGCAAGAACGGCGAAGACTGGCTGGGCTTTGTGTTTTTAATTGATGGCTGGGCGGGGGAGCCTGTCATGCAAAACGACGAAGGCTCGTTGGAGTGGATTGAACTTCCACGCATCCTAGCAGCCTGTAGTGATGACGTAGAGACGCGCTGCAGCACGTCTCTACCCATGTGGCCCGGCGACAAATATTTTTTGCCGCTCGTGTTTAACGGCGACCCGCGCCAGTTCCATGCGCTCATGCCCTACGCTCACGGCCAACCCATCGGCTGGAGCGTGGCGTGGGTATGAAAGAAAAAAGCCGAACGCCCGCGCTGCTCCCCAGCAACGCGGGCGTTCTTCAGAAAGAAGGAGACCCTGGCTTTGCCAAGAATCTTCGGGCTTGCTCCAGGAGGTCGAACAAAGCAAACCCTGGCCACAAAGCAGTTCCCCAACTGCCCTGAGACTTACACAGTTAAAAGTTGAGGTCTCGTAGATCGCGCTCACGAGGCCTCTGCGACATAGCGTTATTTGGTTGCAGCGCGCAGTGAGCGCACACTTGACGTAGAGACCGCAGGCTTGCGTGCGAACATCGCTTTGAGCGAGTTGAGCGCAGCAACGTTGAGCGCAGCAACAATGGGGTTGGCACCTTGCTCTGGCAATTCTGGATAGAAGCCATACGCACGGCCCGACCACTTCTCGGCATCGGCAATCATTTCTTCATGCTTAATGCGAGAAAGGCTTATGAGATCGTAGGTCAACATGATGTTTTACTCCTTTAACCAAGGAACAACGTTCATACGCTCATCACGGATAGAATGCTGTCTTTGATTGGTGTCATTTCTACACGTTGGGTGTTAAGGAAAGTTGATCTTTTCTGTCAACACGCTTGTCGAATACTTGTCATTGGCCTGACAAGTTTGACAAGATAAACGATGCCATGCCTACCGTGCCTACACCATGAATGAACTTGCGCCCGAAGCCTTTGATACATTTGGCAGCCTGCTGCGCCACCTGCGTCGCCGCGCGCGGCTGACGCAACGCGAGTTGGGCATTGCGGTTGGCTACTCCGAAGCGCATGTTGCACGCCTGGAAAGCAACCAGCGCCGCCCCAACCTGTCCATCATCAGCACCCACTTTGCCGAGGCATTGCAATTGCAAGAGCTGCCCACCTGGTCGGCTCGGCTGATTGCGCTGGCGGACAGTAAATTCGCGCAAGCGAATCCGCAAGCCGAAGACCAGCCCAGCACGCCCACCAATCTGCGTGCGCAACTCACCGAGTTCGTAGGCCGCCAAGATGCCCTGTCGCATATCAAAGAACTGTCGGTCGGGGCGCGTCTGCTTACGCTTACGGGTGTGGGCGGGGTGGGCAAATCCAGGCTGGCGGCGCAAGGGGCAGCAGAGATGCTACCCAACTACAGCGGCGGCGTGTGGATGTGCGCACTGAGTGCGCTGGAAGCTGAACAAACGATTGCGCCCACTATTGCAACTGCTTTGGGTTTAACCAGCGATGGCGATAAAGAGGGCAATGTAGATGGCGATAACGATGCCTCACTTGACCTCATCAAAACCTATTTGCACGAGCGCCATGCGCTGTTGGTGCTGGATGGGTGTGAGCATAGTGTGGCAACGTGCGCGCACCTGGCAGTGACCTTGTTACAAATCTGCCCGCGCCTCACCATTTTCGCTACCAGCCGCGAACCCTTGAATGTGTCAGGCGAAGTCACCTGGCTGGTGCCACCGCTGGGCGACCGCGAGGCTGAGCGATTGTTTCTATCTCGCGCTCGCACGGTGCGGCCCGATTTTCAGATTACGGACGTGAATCTGTTCAAGCAGGTTTGCAACCGCTGCGAAGGGTTGCCGTTAGCCATCGAATTGGCAGCCTCGCGTCTGCGGGTGCTCTCGCTGGAGCAGATTGCCGAGCGCTTGAGCGACCCTTTTAGCCTGCTAACCGATGGCAGCCGTTTGGCCCTGCCCAAACACCAAAGCCTGCGCGCGCTGATGGATTGGAGCTACAACTTACTGACCGAGCCAGAGCGTGAATTGTTATGCCGTGTTTCAACCCTCAGCAACAGTTGGGCTTTGGAAGAAGCCGAAGCATTGTTCGATGAAACCTCTGAGCAAACCAATATCAAACCCACTGATGTGTTGGGGCTGCTCTCGCAGTTGGTGAAGAAGTCTTTAATCTTCACTGAAGAACACGAGAGTAAAACGCAATATCGCATGTTGGCGTTGGTGCGGCTGTATGCGCAAGAGCGCGTAAGTCAGTCTACGGTAGCCGCACGGCTTCAGCCTGCGCCCAATATATGAAAAGCCATTACAACAGCCTTGATTTCAGCTTTCGTCACTCGTATATGTGGCGCAGTCTAAAGCCTGCGGCTACCAGCGGTCATTCAGTACGCCAATCGTTTAGCAAGGTTTGCAACAACGCCTGCTCCTCCGCCAAAGACTTCACCTCACTGTCTAACCACGCCGCGCGCAAGCGGCCCAACAGCTTGGCATAGATCGGCCCAGGCGGCAGGCCCAGCTTGCGCAAATCATCGCCATTGGTTACGGGGCGCACCCAGCGCCAGTCGCGCCACTCGCAAATCGCGGCTTTGCGCTTCAGCGCGTCGGGGTCGAACAAGTGCCCAATCAGCAGCGCCAAGCCGCTGAAATCTTTGAGCAACGCCGAGTTGACCGATGTCTTGCCGCCACGAAACATCTGCGACGACAGCGTGCTGAGCGCACCCAGCGCGACCAACGCATCGCGCACCTCGACGATGAACGGGATCAAATTTACCCAGCGGCTCACGCTTAGTTGGCCGGTGTTGTAGGTGATGGCGCCCCAACTCACCGCGCGCACAATCTCGCGGGCGGGCAACGCCAGCGATTCAAACGGCCACTCGCCTTCAGCAAAGGCTTTTCGTATTCGCACGAAGCGGGCACATACGCGGTCTTCATCGGGCAGCGGAATGCCCAGGGCCCGGAATATTTGCCAGCGTTGCAACAACAGCAAAGCCTGTTCGGGCTGGGCCTCCTCAAAAATCAGTTCGAGGTCGTACTTCACGCGCTCACCGCTCAGGCTGCGCAAATGCGGTAAGCCGGAGGCGATGGCCGCCTCGGTGTCCTCATCCAGCGCAAAATTAAAGCGGGCTGCGTAACGGGCGGCTCGTAAGATGCGCGTTGGGTCATCTATAAAACTACGCGCATGCAGGATGCGAATAACGCCACGCTTCAAATCGCCCTGCCCGTCAAAAGGATCGAGCAGTTCGCCATCGCTGAGGCGTAGGGCAATGGCGTTGATGGCGAAGTCGCGCCGCTTCAAGTCGGTGAGGATATCGGTCGGCGTTACCTCGGGCAGCATGGCTGGGCGGGGGTAGGTCTCGGCGCGGGCAGTAGCGAAGTCGAAGGCATTGTGTTCATCTACGGCCCAGGTGGCCGTACGAAATTTTTCGTGAGGCTGCACCTCGCCACCGTTGGCTTGTTGCAACGTGCGGGCAAAGGCAATGGCATCACCTTCGATCACAAAATCTAAATCGCCGATCTGCGGGCAGCGCAGCAAGCCATCTCGCACAGCCCCGCCCACCAGATAGGCAGAAAGACCCGTTTGGGCCGATGCAGCCTGCACGGCTTGGAAGACACGGCGTTGTTGCGGGGAAAGTTGATCTAAGATCATCACGTGCGTCATCTCGCTTTTGCTTTTGAGGTGGGATGATTTTAGACTGTGCAGCGCGAATTAGAAAATTTCGAGGGATCAAATCCCTTTAAACTGTAATCGGCGCTGGGGTTTGATCCCTGCTTACGGAGGAACGAACGATGAAAGTGACAATGTTGGGGTTGGGCATTATGGGCGGCGGGGCCGCCATGAACTTGGTGAAGAAGGGCTTTGCGACAACGGTGTGGAACCGCACGCAAGACAAAGCGCAAGCCGTGCTAGGCGCGGGCGCAACCTGGGCCGACACACCCACCGAAGCGGTAAAGAACGCTGATGTCGTCATCAGCTTCGTCGCAGACGATGCCGCATCCAAAGCGGTGTGGCTGGGCGAGACGGGTGCGCTGAAGGCGATGAAGCCGGGCGCGATTGCGATTGAGTGCGGCACCATGTCGGTGGAGTGGATTCGTGAGTTGGCCGAACACGCGCAGACGCAAGATGTGAAATTTATGGATGCGCCGGTAACTGGCAGCAAGATGGCAGCAGCGAACGGCCAACTGACGTTACTAGTCGGCGCAGACGCTGAGGTGTTGGCAACGGCACGGCCTGCGCTAGAGGCGATTAGTGCGACGATCTTTCACTTTGGCCCAGTCAGCAGCGGCGCTATTTTCAAGCTCATCAACAACATGATCGCAGCCTCGCAA
>JAYTNY010000197.1:0-4707 GCA_043748055.1 Roseobacter sp. | reverse complement strand
AATGCCCCCAGCGGCGTGGCGTTGATTACGCTGGACGATGCAGGCCAAAACCAAATTGTGGTGGCAACGGGCGCAAACGCCACTGTGACCGTTGACGATGTGCTGGGCGCGGCTGATGTCATTCGGCGATCCCAAGCGCTGATGACCCAACTGGAAACCACGCTGCCCGCCGCTGAAACGGCGTTGCGCATTGCGCGCGAGGCCGGGGTGATGACGGTGCTAAACCCCGCCCCGTATTCGCCCATCCCCGATGCGTTGTTGGCCCTATGCGATTTTGTGATTCCCAACGAGACCGAAGCCAGCAAGTTGGTGGGCGTTGATGTGCGGGATGTGGACACGGCGCGAGCGGCATCCCCATTGCTAAAAGCCAAAGGCGCGCGCAATGTGCTGATTACGCTGGGCGCACAAGGCGTGTGGATTGATGCCGAAAATTTTGCGGGCCATGTGCCCGCCTACCCAGTCAAGCCTATAGACACCGTGGCTGCGGGTGATGTGTTCATCGGCGCGTTTGTAACGCGGCTGTGCGAGGGCGACGATGTGCGTAGCGCGGCGCAGTTTGGTTGTGCTGCTTCGGCCATCGCCGTCACGCGCCCTGGCGCGCAGCCCAGCATTCCTTCTCGCGCAGAGGTTATGGCTTTTATCGAAGAAAGGAAAAAGTAAAAGCAGAAGGCAAAAAAACTCAGCCGAGTTCTTTTTGCCTTCTGCCTTTTACCTTCTGCCTTTGGTGACTAGGCCTTGCGCCCGTCCAGGTAGGTCACAGCCTCGCCGACGGTGGTGATCTTCTGGGCGTCTTCGTCACTGATCTCGCCGCCGAATTCTTCTTCGAAGGCCATGATGAGTTCGACCAAGTCGAGCGAATCGGCCTCAAGGTCTTCGCGGAAGCGAGACTCCATTAGTACTTTTTCCGGTGCGCTACCCAGCAGCTTGACAACAAGCCCCTTTACGCGTTCAAATGTGGATTGATCTGCCATTTAGAAAACTATCCTCCTAAAGATAAGATGCTTAATTGCAACGTTTCGAGATTTTAACTCAACCGGATGTAACACCAGAACGCTAAACGAGTTACGCGATGCCAGACCCAACTGATTTGACGACACCCGCCGAACCCACGCTCGAAAGTCGCAAGGCTGATCATATTCGCATCAACCTGGATAACGATGTGGCTTCGCGCATAACGACGGGGCTGGAGCGTTACCAGTTTATGCACGAGGCGCTGCCCGAGCTGGACATGCACGCAATTGACACGCAGGTGAGCGTGTTGGGCAAGATGCTACGCGCGCCCGTGTTAATTTCTTCGATGACCGGCGGCACTGAGCAAGCCCGCACCATTAACCGCAACCTGGCGCTGGCCGCGCAAGAGGCGGGCGTGGCGATGGGTGTGGGCAGCACTCGCGCCGCCGTAATACACCCGGAGTTGGCCGACTCTTTTCGCGTGCGCGACCTAGCGCCGGATATCTTGCTGATGGCAAACATCGGCGCGGTTCAACTCAATTACGGCTTTACGGTGGATGACTGCCGCAGGGCTGTGGACTTGATTGAAGCCGACGCCTTGATTTTGCATTTGAACCCGCTGCAAGAGGCGGTGCAACCCGAAGGCGATGTGAATTGGGCAAGCCTAATCACCAAGATTGAAGACGTGGTGCGGCAGATTGGTGTGCCGGTGGTAGCAAAGGAAGTAGGATGGGGCATCTCTCCGCGTGCGGCCAGGGCGTTGGCCAACGCGGGCGTGGCGGCCATAGATGTGGCGGGGGCGGGTGGCACAAGCTGGAGCCAGGTGGAGATGTATCGCGCCCGCACCGAGGTGCAGCGCAAAGTGGCGGCGGCGTTTGCAGATTGGGGCATCGCTACGGCAGATTCGATTCGCTATGTGCGTGCGGCTGCGCCAGAGATGACGATTTTTGCGAGTGGTGGCTTAAAGACCGGCGTGGATGGGGCCAAGTGCATTGCGTTGGGCGCAACCCTGTTCGGCATGGCTGGGCCGTTCTTACGGGCTGGGGCGCTCTCGGCGCAGGCCTCGGTGGATGAGGTAGCCGTGATGGTTGGGCAATTGCGCGCAGCCATGTTGTGTGCAGGCGCAGGCAGTGTGGGGGAGTTGCAGCGGATAAAGTTAATTGAAACGTAATGCGCTCTGCGTATTACGTCCTGCGTCTTGCGTTGGTCTATACAAGACCAACGCAAGATGCAGGACGCAATACGTGAAGCGCATCACAGAAACACTCACTCATGCTAATGCTCGACGCGATTCGTTCGCACCTCTCCAAGATTGAGCGGGATATTGACGATGGGCTGGTGTTTGAACCCGGCCTGAACGACCATGCGCTGCGTGAATCGTTGCTGCACTGCCTGTTACGGCCCATGCTGCCAGCGCGGTATGGCTTGGCCCAGGGCATGGCGTTTTCGGTGGATGATGGTGTGAGTGCTGACGAAGCAATATTGCTGTTTGATGCGAACTATGCATTGCCGCTTGGCGCGCATTTCTCGTGCGAAACCGTGTATGCGATTTGCGATGTGCAGCGCATGATTACCCCCGAAACGTTGATGAGCAGCGTGCAGACCATTGCCAGCTTAAAACGCCTGCGCCGAG
The DNA here is from genome assembly GCA_043748055.1 of Roseobacter sp. GTDB lineage: Bacteria > Chloroflexota > Anaerolineae > J036 > Brachytrichaceae > JANMVQ01. The sequence continues at coordinate 2,123 of JAYTNY010000197.1, read as the reverse complement.
AGAAAGCCACATCACACGATGTCAGCCCGCTGCATCACCTGGGCGTGTTTGGCGCGCGCTATGCCCAGCTTTCGGATGATTTGCTGAACCCGTATCTGGGTTACATCTTTGCCGAGGATTCGATTGACCAGGCGCAATTGCTGGAGCAGTTGAATGACGCGATTCGCAGTAACACGGTTGCGCCAGAACACACGCCGGATGCCATTTTTTGTTTTAAGTGCGGCTGGGCCATTGTGCGGCAAACGCGCACTGGGTATTTAGCGGTGCCGCGCACCAGCTTTGTAAAGTTTGGCCTGTGGGAGCCGAAGCAACACCTGCTTAGCTTTGCGTACTTGCTGCTTAATCTAAGCCTTTCGCGCCTGGCCCTGCGCGGGCCCGATTTAATGCGGCCCATGGAGCAATTGTTGCGCGAGATGCTATCTTAAATTTACTTAATCATTGAACTATAATTTCGTTCGTATTGCGTGCGAGGTTATGGTTTGTTCGTGGCAGCAAAGCAACGGCTGTGCAAACAGAAATTCGCACAGCCGTTGGTGTTTTTTCAGCTTGAAGTTATGGCAGGGACGATTACGGCGCTGAAGGTGCAGGCGAAGGCAAAAGACCGGGTTAATGTGTCGCTGGATGGCGAATTTGCTTTCGGGCTGGCTTTGATTCATGCGCTGTGGTTGAAGATAGGGCAACACCTCAGTGATGCAGAGATTGCTGAGTTGCAGACAGCCGATACGTTGGAGAAAGCGCAACAAAGGGCGCTGAATTTGATCTCGTATCGGCCCCGCAGCGTTAAAGAAGTGCAGCAGCGTCTGAAAAAGGCGGGCGTAGACGAGGCACAGACCGAAACCATTGTGACCCGGCTGAAAGAGGCCGGATTGCTGGACGATGAGACGTTTAGCAACCAATGGGTGGAGAGCCGTTTACGCGCCAGCCCACGCAGCAAGCGCATGATTCAATGGGAGCTGAAGCAGAAAGGCGTCGGCGCAGACCAGATCAACAAAGCGTTGGAAGGCGTGAACGATGAAGACGCGGCGACTCAAGCGGCCCTCAAAAAACTGCCCCGGTTTGCGGCGCTGGACGCCCGCGAACGCAAACGCAAGCTGATGGAATTCCTCGCGCGCAATGGGTTTAGCTACGACGTAATTAGTAGTGTTGTTACTAAAGTTTTGAACGAGGAATTAGAGGATTGAGCGGGGAGCGATAAGCAGTAAGCGATAAGCAGTAAGCGATAAGCCTGAATCAAATGGCTTGCCGCTTACAGCTTACAGCTTACAGCTTAATGCTTGCAGCTCGGTTCATCGAAGCATCATGGACATCATAAGTATTTTGATTGGGTTGGTTGTGGGGCTGGTGATTGGACTGGTCATCGCCGCTGTGGCCTACCAACGAGGACGTAAACAGTCTACAGACGAAGGCGCGGTATTGCGCGCCGAAGCCACCAAGACGTTGGAGGAGGCCCAAACGAAGGCACGCCAGCATTTGGTGGAAGGCAAAGACGAAGTGCTGAAGCTGCGCGAGGGCGCTGAGCGTGACATTAAGCAGCAGCGGCGTGAGACGCAGGAAGAGGAATCTCGGCTGAAGAAGATTCGCACCGAGAACGACCAGAACCGCGAACGCAACGAACAACGCGAGAAGAAGCTGAAGCAGCGCGAACAGCAGCTCGACAAGATGACGAGCGAGTTGGAGAACAAGCAGAAAGAGCGCTTGGCCGCGTTGGAGAAAGTGGCCGCCATGACGAAGGACGATGCGCGGGCCGAGCTGCTGACCGCCGTGCGCGACGAGAGCCGCAACGACATGGCTCGCGTGATCCGCGAAGTGGAAGCGCAGACCAAAGAGAATGCCGACCAGAAGGCGCGCAAGATTGTGCTGGAGACCATTCAGCGCGTGGCGACGGACACCGTGGCCGAGAAGACCGTTAGCACCATTGTGTTGCCCAGCGAGGAAGTGAAGGGCCGCATCATCGGGCGCAACGGGCGCAATGTGCAGGCCTTTGAGCAGGCTGCAGGCGTGGACGTGATTGTGGATGACACACCCGAAGCCGTGACGATTGCCTGCTTCGACCCGGTGCGGCGCGAGATTGCGCGACGGGCGTTAGAAGCGTTGATCCGGGATGGCCGCATTCACCCGCAGCG
>JAYTNY010000196.1:0-1602 GCA_043748055.1 Roseobacter sp. | reverse complement strand
CAGCCAGGCCTTCCTCGGTTAGCGCATCGGCCACCGGCAGCGCGCCCGAAAGAATCGCCTCTTTAATCGCCTCGTAGGCCGCCTCACGGTAACGCGGGCTTTTTGCCACCACCACGGGTCGCAACATCGTTAGTTCTTCCATGTTTGTGTATACAAGCATACAGCTCAAAACCACTAAGTCAAGCGTTTTTCGTCTATATTTCGCTAAAGTGGCCTTCATTTAACTAAAAATGCTTGACTTAGCCCTTTTTAGTGTATACAAACAGGGCAACAATAATTGGATCGCAGCCATTTCATAATAGGGACGACATCCCTTGTAGGGATGTCGTCCCTGATAAAAACATGACTCCACAACCCCTCCGCAGCGCTGAATGGTTCGAAGGGCGCGACGAACTTGGCCCACAGAACCGCGCCGTGCTGCGCTCGATGGGCTGGACGCGCGACTTCTTCGCGGGCAAACCCGTCATCGGCATCGCCAACAGCTACAGCGAGCTAAACGCCTGCCACCTGAACCTGCGCGCCGTGAGCGAGGCTGTGAAGCGTGGCGTGATTGCCGCCGGTGGCGTGCCGCTGGAGTTCAACACAATCTCATTGGGTGAAGAATTAATGAAGCCCAGCACCATGCTCTATCGCAACCTCATGGCGATGGAAATAGAAGAGATGCTGCGCGCCCACCCGTTGGACGGCGTGGTTCTTTTAGGCGGCTGCGACAAAACCCTGCCCGCCCAACTGATGGGGGCCGCCAGCGCCAACTTGCCCGCCATTCAGGTGAACGCAGGTCCCAAACACGCAGGCTTTTGGAACGGCGAAGCCATTGGCAGCGGCACGGCGCTGTGGAAATATTTTGATGAATACCGCGCCGGAAAATTAAGCGAGGCAGACTGGCAAGCCATTGAGTTGGCCTACGCGCCCGGCGCAGGCACCTGCAACACGATGGGCACGGCCAGCACCATGGCTGCTATGAGCGAAGCCCTGGGCATGCTGTTGCCCGGCAGCAGCAGCATCCCCGCCAACGATGCGCGCCGCTTGGCCGCCGCAGAAGCCAGCGGGCGGCGCATTGTGGATTTGGTGCGCAATGATGTGCGACCCGCCCAAATCTTGACCCGTGCCGCGTTTGAGAATGCGTTGCGCGTTCACGCCGCCATCGGCGGCAGCACCAACGCCATCATTCACCTCATCGCCATTGCGCGGCGCTTGCGCGTGCCGCTCACGCTGGATGACTTTGACACGCTGGCCCAAGAAACGCCCCTGCTGCTGAACGTGCAGCCCAGCGGCGAAAAGCTCATGGCTGAGTTTGATGCCGCTGGCGGCCTCATCACCTTGATGCAGCAATTGCGCGGCCAACTAAACCTGCACTGCCCAACCGTGAGCGGTAAAAGCTGGGGCGAGGTTTTGGCCGGGCGCGTGCAAGCCGCTGGCGATGTGATTCGTGACCGCGACCACGCGCTGCAACCGGCAGGCGGGCTGGCCGTGCTGCGTGGCAACCTGGCGCCCAACGGCTGTGTGTTGCGATTGGGCACCGCTACGCCCAAACTCTTGCAACACCGTGGGCGGGCGCTGGTGTTTGAGAACTACGAAGACCTGCTGGCGCGCATAGACGAC
>JAYTNY010000195.1:0-5371 GCA_043748055.1 Roseobacter sp. | reverse complement strand
ACTCTTTGTGTTTCTTTGTGTCCTTCGTGGTTAATTCTTCTTCCTCTTGCGCACCCAAATTTCACTGCTCACCACAAACAACACCACCAGCCCTTGCAGTGCCTCAATCAAGGCTGATGGCACTTGCACCGCACGTTGCATCTTGTCGGCACCCACCAGCAGGCCGCCAAACAACACGCTGGCGGGGATGGCCCCCAGCGGATGCAACTTGCCAAACAAGGCCGCCACGATGCCGCTGAAGCCATAGCCGCCGCTTACCCCTTCCATCATGCGATGCTGCACACCCAACACCTCCATGCTGCCCGCCAGCCCCGCAAACGCGCCCGCCAATGCCAGCGCCAACGCCTGGTAAACCGGCACCCGAATGCCCGCGTATTTCGCCGCATCCGGGTTAAAGCCCACTGCCCGTATTCGATACCCAACCGTCGTGCGCCACAACAAAACGTAAACTAGCACCGCCATGATGACAGCGAGAATAGCCCCCGAATGCAACAGCGTTTGCGGCACCAGCCGCGTCAGCCACACCTGCTGGGGCAACGAGGCCGTCTGCGCAATCTGCGTCCCCGCCGCCAGTTGCTCCGGGTCAATCAGCGGCCCGCGCAGCAAGTAATTCGAAAGCTGAATCGCAATTTCGTTCAGCATGATGGTGCTGAGGATTTCGTTCACACCCAACCGTGCCTTGAGCAAGCCCGGCACCCCGCCCCATATAAATCCACCTAACACCCCCGCCAACACCGTTAGCGGCAGCAACACCAACCCTGGCAACGTCGGCAGCGAGAGCGCCAACGCGCTGGCCGCCAACGCGCCCATAATCATCTGCCCCTCGCCGCCAATATTAATAACCCCGCCGCGAAATGCGATGCACACCCCCAGCCCCACCAGCAACAACGGGGTGGCCTTCACCAACACCTGCGTAAACCCGCTCACGCTGCCAAACGCGCCCTCAAACATCGCGCCATAAGCCGTGAGTGGGCTGGTGTTCAGCGCCAACAACATGCCCGCGCCCACCGCCAGCGCCAACACCACCGCGATGATGGGCAACGCCGTCTCAAATGCCGAGTTAAAAATTCGTTTCGAAGTGGTCATTGTTTTTTCACCACAAAGACACGAAGATCACAAAGGACACACAAAGTGCAATAGAAAAGTCTTCGTGCCCCTTCGTGCTCTTTGTGTCTTCGTGGTTAACTCTTCTTCGCCAACTGCTCCCTCAACCACTTCTTATCCGCTGGCAAGTTGTAGCAACGCACACCCGTCGCGTTATAAATCGCGTTGATCGTGGCAGGCGTTGTCGGGATGCTCGCTAACTCGCCCACGCCCTTTGCGCCATACGGGCCATCCTTCGTCTCATGCTCCACAAAGAACGAAATAATTTCGGGTGTCTGATCCATCGTCGGCAAGTTCACCTTCTTCAGTGTGTCCGTCACCACATAGCCATCCTTCATCACAAAGTTCTCTTGGATGGCCATGCCAAAGCCCATGTTGATGCTGCCTTCGACTTGGCCTTGCAGCGCCAGTGGGTTCATCACCCGCCCCACATCGTTGGCCGCAACCACCTTCAACACCTTCGTCTCGCCCGTCTTCACATCCACCTCAACCAGCACCGCCTGCGCCCCAAACCCAAACGCAAAGTGATGATATTTCGGCACCATCGGCGCAACATATTGATAACTGATCTTGGGTATACGGCCTTCACGTCGTGCCGCTTTCACCACGTCCGCGAGTAACACCGAGTTTGATGAGACGACGAACGACGGACGACGGACGACCACACTGTCGTCCGTCGTCCGTCGTTCGTCGTCTGTCACATACACACAGCCATCCGCAAACCGCAACAACTCCGGCGCAACATCCAGCATCTCTGCCGCGGTTTGGCTCAGCAGTTTGCGCACTTCTATCGCAGCATGTCTCGTCGCGTTGCCCGTCACATACGTCTGGCGGCTGGCCGTCGTCGCGCTGCAATCCAACGTGTGATCGGTGTCGGCCACCAGCACGTCCACGTTCTCAAACGGCACGCCCAGTTCTTCGCTCACAATCTGCGCCATCACTGTAATCAAACCCTGCCCAATCTCAGCAGCGCCCGCCTTCGCGCTGGCGCGGCCATTGGCGAACAGCTCAACTTCCGCGCCTGCCGCATCGTAGGCACCGCTGCCAAAGCCCGTGTTCTTGTAGGCGCAAGCCATGCCCCACGCCCGCCGCTTGTCGCCCTCAACCGCCACAAATGGGTGTTTGTCTATCTCCTGGCTGATGAGGTCGAGGCACTCGCCCAGCCCCACGCTCTCCATCAGTTCGTGCCCGGCCAACGTCTTCTTGCCGACGGCCAAAATATTCTTGCGGCGAATCTCTAACGGCGTAATGCCAAGTTCTTTTGCTAACTCATCAAGCTGGCTCTCCATCGCAAACGTGCTTTGGGTTACGCCAAAGCCACGGAACGCGCCGCACGGCACATTATTCGTATACATTGCGTGCGTCGTCACCTTTGCGTTGGGCACGCTGTTGGGGCCAGCCGCATGCGTGGTGGCGCGCAGCATCACATGGTTGCTCAGGCTGGCATATGCGCCGCCGTCGCCATAAATCTCCACCTCGTGCGCCACCAGCGTGCCATCCCGCTTCGCGCCCGTCTTCATGCGTATCTGCGTGGCGTGCCGCTTGGGGTGAAACAACAGCGACTCTTTGCGGCTGAATACCAGCTTCACCGGCCTCTGCGTGTGCTGCGCCGCCAGCGCCGCCAAAATTTGCACGCTCACATCTTCCTTGCCGCCAAACCCGCCACCGATCAAGCAATTCACCACCCGAATCATGCTCTCCGGCACATCCAACGTAGCCGCAATCTGCGCCCGGTCGCCAAATGGAATTTGCCCGCCGCAATACACGGTGATGCGCCCATCCGGCCCCGGCACCGCCACACCCGCCTCCGGCTCAATAAAGCCATGCTCCACAAACTGCGTGCTGTATTCGCGCTCAATCACCACATCGCTCTCAGCAAAGCCCTGGGCCACATCGCCGTTCTCCAGGGTGTATTCCGCCTTAAAGTTCCCCGTCTTATGCTGGGCATGCAAGATGGGTGCATCCGCCTGCGCCGCTTGCTTGGGGTCGGTGACGACCGGCAGCACCTCATACTCAACCGCGATCAAACTTAGCGCCTGCTCAGCCACATCCTCGCTCTCCGCCAAAACAAGCGCTAGCGCATCGCCCACATAGCGCACTTTGTCGTAGCACAGCACCGGCCAATCCACCTCATGCACACCGCTGTCTTTGCGTCCCGGCACATCGGCGTGGGTTAATACAGCGGCCACACCTGGCAATGCTTTGGCCGCGCTCGTGTCAATCTGCTTAATCAGCGCATGCGGGTATTTGCTGCGCAACGCCTTCGCATGCAGCATTCCCTCAATATAAATATCATCGGCATAAATGCCCTTGCCCGTCACCTTCGCCACCGCGTCCGGCCTCGGCTTGGGCTGGCTGATGGCGCTCATGGGGCGCTTCACTTCGGGCAAAGTCGGCACGGGTTGCCCGGCGGCTTGTTGAATGGCGCGAATAATCGCGTTGTAGCCGGTACAGCGACAAATGTTGAACGCGTGGCCGTCATAAATCTCTTCGAGCGTGGGATTGGGAGTCTTGTCTAGCAACGCCTTCGTCGCCATCACAAAGCCAGGGGTGCAAATGCCGCATTGGGTCGCGCCCTGGTCAATGTAGGCTTGTTGGATGGGGTGCAGCCCGCCATCGGCTCCACACACCCCTTCGATGGTGGTGATGGTCGCGCCCTCGGCGCGCTTCATCGGCACCAAGCAGGCGCGCACAGGTTTGCCATCCTGAATCACCATGCAACTGCCACAGTGCCCGGTGCTGCATCCATCTTTGGTGCCCGTCAGACGCAAATCATCCCGAATTACGTCCATCAAATTTTTCTGCGGCAAGCAAGCCACTTGGCGCGGCATGTCGTTTACGGTCAGATGAAAAATCTGGCTGTCGGCCATCATTCCCTCCAGGAGCAACTAGTGAAGCTATTGCCCGCGAATGACCCGACTTCTATCAGCGAGGATTGCAGTTGAGGCTGCAGAGTCTGTCCGCTTTGCGCGGGGAGAATTAAGTTGTTGAGCCAGCATTCTATGGATGCGGGAGGGATTGTGCAAGTTGCTCCTGCGCACAATCTCAACTTTCTCTGCACGACCACAAATAACCCAAGTGGTAACATTTAATCCCGTGTTAAAACTAACGCGGCGCACAAGTAACTCACCTTAAAGTGAATGGCCCCAAAGTAGGGAGCAGGCAACTGCTCCCTACTTTTTGTTTGCGTGTCCGTGATATTTCTTGGGGTAGCCGCAGGCTTCAGACTGCGCCCCATATACGAGTAGCAACGGCAAAAGCGAAGTCTGCAATTCAGTAACTCGTATATGGACGCAAGCTAAAGCGTGCAACTACCCGCTTAAATGCAAAATGCAATAGGAGAGATAACCATGCCAAAATATATTTTCTGTACCGGTGGTGTTGTCAGTTCAGTGGGTAAAGGCGTAACGGCGGCAGCTATTGGGCGGGTGCTAAAGGCGCGGGGGTTGCGCGTCTCCATCCAAAAGCTCGACCCCTATCTCAACGTAGACCCCGGCACCATGTCGCCGTACCAGCACGGCGAAGTATTCGTGACCGAGGACGGGGCCGAAACCGACTTGGACGTGGGCCACTACGAACGCTTTATTGACGAGAACCTGACCCGCGCCAGCAACACGACCAGCGGCCAGGTCTACAACGAAGTCATTGCCAAAGAGCGGCGCGGCGATTATTTGGGCAAGACCATTCAGGTCATCCCGCACGTCACCAACGAGATTAAACGGCGCATCGGGCTGGTCGCTAAAAGCAGCAATGCCGATGTCGTCATCGTCGAGGTGGGCGGCACGGTAGGCGATATTGAAGCGATGCCCTTTATGGAAGCCATTCGACAGATGCGCCACGATGTGGGCCGCGCCAACACCTTCTATGTTCACGTTACGTTCTTGCCGATGGTGGGTGCGACGGGCGAACTGAAGACCAAGCCGACGCAACACAGCGTGCGCGATCTGCGCGGCATCGGCATCTTGCCCGATGCGATTATTGCCCGCAGCGACCATCCTGTGGACGACGACATCCGCGAGAAGATTTCGCAGTTTACGGACGTAGAAAAGCGCGCCGTGCTGCCCATGGTGACGACGAAATATCTCTACGAGGTTCCCATCATGTTGGAAGATGCCGAGTTTGGGGATTACCTGTGCGAGCGCTTGGGCCTGCCTAGCCCCAAAGCCGAGCTGACCGAGTGGCGCGCCATGTGCACCGAGGTGCGCCGCGAGAAGCCCAAGCAACACATCGCCATCGTCGGCAAGTATGTGGAGTTGCACGATGCCTA
>JAYTNY010000194.1:0-2388 GCA_043748055.1 Roseobacter sp. | reverse complement strand
CTGATGCGAAACTGCGCTCGAAGAATCTCTACCAAACTTAATCTGCAATCGTGCGAAGTAGAGATTCTTCAGGCGCAGTTTCGCTCCGATAAGCCCAGGCTCGCGCCCGCGCCTTCAGAATGACGTGGCTATTGTGTGATTTCTGACGCACCGTTTGACCGATAAAGCAGCAGCTACCTCGCACGAGTTAACGCTCATTACTACTCACTCGGTGAGTATAAAGCAGTAAGAATGACTGAACACGAGCGGTTGCTATACTTTTCGCAATGCCAAACGCCGAAGCAAAGCCGAAAGAGGGAGCCAGGCCCATTTCACCCGAGTACGCCTTGCTGGGCTTTTTGATGCAGCAGCCCGCCCACGGCTACGAACTGCACCAACAACTGCAAACCGAACTGGGCCAGGTCTGGCGCGTCAGCCAGAGCCAGACCTACAACATCCTCAAGCGGCTGGAGCTTCAGGGTTTTATTGCGGGCCAGTTGAAACGCCAACTTAAGCTGCCCAACCAGCGCGAATTTCATTTAACGCCGTTGGGCCAAACCCGGTTTACAGAGTGGCTGCACGCGCCGGGCCGCTCTAGCGTGCGCGGCATCCGGCTGGAGTTTTTGACGCGGCTGTATTTTGTGCAGGCCCTAGAAGGCAAACGCGCCGCGCTGAAGTTGATTGAAGGGCAGCAAGCTACCGCTACAGTCAAGCTGGATGTGTTGAAGACGCAATGGTCTGCCGATGCGGTGCAAGGCGCATACAACCAGCTCAGCGTGGCGTTGCAACTGCGCCAGCTTGAGTCTGTATTGAAGTGGCTGGCGCAGTGCCAGGAGCAGTTTGCATCGTGATGCGCGATGCTTGGAAAAGTGCAACGCTTGTTGGGTTGTGCATCATGGCGCTGCTCTTCGTTGGCTCGCCGTCGGCGTGGGCGGGCGGCATGCCAGAGGCGGTGTCCATTCGCCCACTCACCCCACCGGCCCAACAACTGGCGAGGTTGGAACTGATTCTTGACACCACACTGCCAACCCCGAACCCGTTTGATGCGACGGCGCTAGACCTGCGCGTGCGGTTTACTGCGCCGGGTGGTGACCAAGACGTGGTTGTGCCCGCCTTTTGGGATGGGCGCGATTGGCGCGTGCGCTTTACGCCGAAAGTTGCGGGCAACTGGCGCGCCGTGGCCGAGGCGCGAACGCCCGATGCGCAAGTGCGCAGCAAGCCGATGCGCATCAAGGTTCAGCCCGTTGCCGAGGCCGCAGCAGGCTTTATCAAAACGCACCCAAGCAACCCGCGTTATTTGGCGCGCGAAGATGCCGCAGGCCACCTGAAAACGTTTTTGCCCATTGGCCTGAACCTAGGTTGGTGGAAAGACGACGCGCTAAAAGACTACGAACGCTGGTTTGATGCGATGCAGGCCAACGGCGCGAACACGGCGCGCATCTGGATGTCGTCTTGGGCGTTTGGACTGGAGTGGGACGACACCGGGCTGGGCAACTACACCGGGCGTTTGGGCCGAGCCGATTTGCTGGACGCCGTGTTGGCGATGGCGGAGCAGCGCGGCGTCTATCTCATCGTGGTGCTTATTAACCACGGGGCATTTAGCTTGACGACCAACAGCGAGTGGGCACGCAACCCCTACAACGCCGCGCTGGGCGGGCCGTGTGCCACCCCGCGAGACTTTGCCACAAACGCGCAAGCCAAAGATTTCTTTAAGCAACGCCTGCGCTACATCGCCGCGCGCTGGGCGTATTCGCCTAATATTCTGGCCTGGGAGTGGTGGAACGAGGTGGACTTTACGCCGATGGGCACCGACGTGTTGCAACCCTGGCTACGCGAGATGACAACAGCCTTGCGCGAGCATGACCCCAACCAGCACCTCATCACGCTAAGTTACGCCTACGATGGCGACCCAGCGGTGTGGGCCATGCCCGAAATAGACCTGCTGCAACGCCATGAATACAACCAGGGCAACCCCAAATGGTTTAAGCCGGTCAAAGAGTTGAACGCGCTGCAACGCATTCCGGCAAGTGTGCAAAAGCCGTTTGTGTTTGGCGAGTTCGGGTTTTCGCCCAATGGCGAGGCCGACACCCCGGCGGGGCGCGAGGGCCTGCACTTGCACAATGGGCTATGGGCCAGCGTGTTTAACGGCTATGCCAGCACGGCGTTGTATTGGTGGTGGGATTCGCTGGTTGACCCCGCGAACTTGTGGCCGCACTACAAGGGCTTGGCCCAATTTATGCAGGGTGAGGATGTGGCGGGCATGGCCCCGCTACCCGCACAATCCAGCGCACTGTTTGCTGTGGCACTGGCGCTAAAAAAGCAGGATGGGGCGCTGGTGTGGCTGCGCAACACGGGCTACGATCAGCCCTCGGCGCAGGCCAAGTTTCTCATCAGCCAATCTACAGGAGA
>JAYTNY010000193.1:0-1697 GCA_043748055.1 Roseobacter sp. | reverse complement strand
TGGTGTCGCATTGGGATTGGCAGACGCGGCGGCGCATTGAGGGGTTTGTGCGGGCCTACAAGCCGGATGTGCTGAACCTGCAATACCAGGCGGCGGCTTACCAGATGCACCCGGCCATTAACTTGCTGCCCGCCGCACTCAACAAAAGCGTACCCACTGTCGTTACGTTTCACGATCTGAAAGAGCCATATTTGTTTCCGAAGGCTGGGGTCTTGCGCCGCAAGGCTATTTTGGGCATGGCACGCGGTGGGGCGGCAGCCGTCGTCACCAATGTGGAAGACCGCGAGGATTTGCTGCGCGAGGGGATTGCCAACGTATTTCTCATCCCAATCGGCAGCAACATTGCCCCGGTCGATTTGGCAGCGTTTGATCGAGCCGCCTGGCGCACCGCGCACGCCATCCCCCCAGACACACTGCTGATTGGCTACTTTGGCTTTATGAACGAGAGCAAGGGTGGCGAGACATTGGTGCGGGCATTGGCCGAGTTGCGTGAGCGCGGCATCAACGCAGCGGTGTTGCAGATTGGCGGCAAAACCGGGGCCAGCGACCCCACCAACGTGGCCTATGCCGAGCGCCTGCGAACGCGGGCCGAGCAACTGCATGTGCGCGAATTTATTTACGAGACCGGCTTTGTGGACGAGCGCGGCGTAAGCGAGGCCTTTGAGAATTGCACAGTGATGGCGCTACCTTACCGCGACGGTGTGAGCTTTAGGCGTGGCACGCTGATGGCGGCGCTGGCCCACGCCAAAGCGATTGTGACGACCACGCCGCGCCTCCCGTTGCCCGAAGTGCGCGACGGCCTCAACATGCTGCTGGCCCCGCCAGATAACCCATCCGCCCTGGCCCACGCCATTGCCCGCGTGTTGAGCGACGCCACCCTGCGCGCCCACCTGCAAACCGGCGCCCAAGACCTGAGCCGCCTGTTTCAGTGGGATTACATTGCAGGCGAGATGGGGAAGGTGTTTCAGAAGGTGATTAGAGAATAGGGATTAGAGATTAGAGATTGAGGCGCAGAGCTATTCACCCATCACCAATCCCTGCTCACCATTCACCAATTACAATTTGCCGCAACAATGAACGAACGCGAAAAACCTCTGCCCTCAGATTTGTACGACGAGGAATATTTTCTGACGGCGTGCGAAGGGTTTGATGAATTCTTAAAGTCCGATGGCGAAAATCTCTCGCGGCGGTTGACACAGGCGTTTGCGTTTGCGGATGTGGTGCCCGGCATGGCTGTGCTGGATTTAGGTTGTGGGCGCGGCGAGATTGTGCGGCATGTCTCACGCTTAGGCGCAGATTCGTATGGCATCGATTACTCGCGCGTGTCCGTAGAGATGACACGGCGGGTGATGACCAACGAACCCGGCAAGCACGGCGTGGCCCGCAGCGATGCCAAAGCCCTGCCGTTTACCGATGGCGCGTTCGACCGCGTGCTAATGTTCGACGTGGTGGAGCATCTGCACCCGTGGGAGCTGGACACGTGTTTGAGCGAGGTTTACCGCGTGCTGAAGCCCGGCGGCCAAATTATTGTGCACACCGCGCCCAACCGCTGGTACGACGCCTATGCCTACCCCTGGGTGCGCCGCGTGCGCACGCTTATGGGCCAGGGCGAGAAATACCCAGCCAACCCCCGCGCCCTAAACGTTGAGGTGAACACGGAGGTGCATGTGAACGAGCAAGACCTGTTGCGCATGCGC
>JAYTNY010000192.1:0-6321 GCA_043748055.1 Roseobacter sp. | reverse complement strand
CCCACGCGAGACAGCCGCATTCATTCACACCTGCTATCAGGTTGTTCACAAAAGTGAACAGGTAGCACATTTGCTTTACGCGGTTAGATTGGGCTGGCTATACTGCCTGAGCTTAGCCGCCGCATCCCTTCCCCATCTCTCCTTCGTCACCCTAGCTCGTCAGAATGATGAATAGGTACTCCCCTAACCCTATGAACGTGAGCAAGACACAGGCGCAGACACGCTTGCACCGCACCATACCGTGGTGGTCGCCCGAACGGCCCTTTATTTGGCTTGTACCGGTCATCTTTCTGCTTTTCGTCTACAGCATCTATCCTTTTGTCTTCAACATCGTCATCAGTTTTCAGAAGTTTGATGCGATGGCGAAAGCGTTTAAGTGGAACTTTCCCAATAATTGGGTGAACTTGTTCACCAACGACGATTTTCTAAAATCGTTTCGCATCACATTTACGTATGGCAGCATTGCCCTGGTCGTTGAATTAATTCTGGGCATGCTGGTGGCGCTGGCGTTTGATGCGCCGCGCGTAAAGCTGCGCGGGCTGTGGCAGAGCCTGTTTATTCTGCCGATGGTGGTGCCACCGGTGATCTCTGGCCTGATGTTTCGCTTTTTGCAAAATGCCGAGTACGGCATCATCAGCAACCTGCTGTATGCAACGGGCATCGTCAGCATCGCCGAGCCGCTGATTGGTGGCACCGGCAAAAACGTGCTGCTGGCAATTCTGATTGCGGACGTGTGGCAGTGGACGCCCTTCGTCGCGCTGATAATTTTGGCAGGCCTGAAAGCCATCCCACCTGAACCGCTGGAAGCCGCCGAGGTGGACGGCGCGAACAAGTGGCAACAGTTCTGGAACATCAAGTTGCCCATGCTGCGCAGCGTGCTTACCATCGTCGTGCTGTTTCGCATCGTCGATTTGCTTCGTTTATTCGATTACGTCTCCATCATGACCAGCGGCGGGCCAGGCGGCAACAGCGAGACTGTGAGCCACTTTGCTTACCGCATGCACAAAAGCATTGAATGGGGCACGGTGGCTGTTGTTGGCATTGTGGTGTTGATCTTGTCCACACTGGTCACCAATCTCTACATTAAATTTTTTAAGGTGAGGTTTTAGCGAACTTGCAGACCTTAAGGCTCTTTAAGAGCCTTAAGGTCTCTGACTAAGTATGGCTGCAACGCAAGTCAGTTCAACATCCACCAGAACAGAAGCAGGCAAGAAGTCTGCCGAGGCGACGCGTGCCAAACACGCCCGCGAGGCAGTGGTGCAGACGGGCATTGCAGCGGTCATCGCACTCATCTTCTTCTTCCCCATTTTTTATTGGTTTCTGGTGAGTGTGAAGCCGCTAACCTACACCATGTCCTGGCCACCGGTGTGGCTCTCGGCGCCCATTTTTGATTGGTATCAGGTGGTGGTGCTGGGGGTTGACCCCAATGTGAACGCGCAAAGTGGCGCGGTGTTCAACGGCGCGGCAGGCAACTACTACGTCATCCCGTATTTGCGCAACAGCATCGTCATCGGCATATTGAGCACGGGCATTGCGGTGTTGCTGTCTACGCCAGCAGCCTACGCGCTCAGCCGCTTCACCTTTAAGCGCCGCAGCAACCTCATCACCTGGATTTTGAGCACGCGCATGATGCCGCCGGTGGTCGCCATCTTCCCCATGTATTGGCTGTATACCCAGGCCGACCAAAAAGTGTTTTGGCCGTTATTCGGCAGTGGCACCAATATTTTGTACGATGGGTTGATCGGTGTGCTGCTTATTCACGTCGTCATTAACTTGCCATTAACCACGCTGCTGCTGAAGAGCTTCTTTGACGATATCCCCATAGACTTGGACGAGGCGGCGATGGTGGACGGCTGCACGCGCTGGCAGGCGTTTAGCAAAGTGATTTGGCATTACGCCCTGCCGGGGCTGGGTAGCGCGGGCATCCTTGCGTTCATTGCCTCGTGGAACGAGTTTTTGCTGACGCTGACGGTGACGCGCACGCAGTTTGGCACGGTGCCCATTTTTGGCAGCACGTTTGATGTGTCTGCGGCAGGCACCGAGTGGGGTGCGCTAGCCGCTGTCTCCATCACAGCCATGGTGCCGGTCTTTATTTTCGTCCTCATCGTGCAGCGCAACTTGGTGCGTGGCATGACGATGGGGGCGGTGAAGGGATAGACAAAAGTGATTAGGGATTGGGGATTAGGGATTGAGTGTGATTCGCTTGATTCTTAATTCCCATTCCCTAGCCATCTGCATATTTTTTAGGAGGTGACTCTAAGAAAAGCATCAACATAACCCAAACAAGCCCAACCCCCGAAGGCACGAAATTGTTTATTGTTGTTTTGTATTCCAGGAAGAAGGAGAGACTAATCATGAACGAGTTGGATCGTCAGCAACGGTTGTATGTGGCCAAGATGGCCGAGAAGCTGCGCGTGGGCAAGATTAACCGCCGCCAGTTTATTCGTGCGGCAGGCATGGCGGGCTTCGGCATCGCCAGCGCCAAATATTTGGCGGCCTGCGCCCCAGCCCGGCCCGCTGCTGCCCCGGCAGCGCCCGCCGCCCCTGCTGCAACGGCCGCCCCAGCCACCAGCGGCAGCATGACCACGCAGCAGCAGTTTTTGAAGGAAGTTGGTGGCAAGTTCAAAGGCACCAAGATCAAGATTGTGTCCGAGAACACCTCGCCCGGTCTCGCCATCAGCAAGATCATGAAAGAGGAGTTCACTCCCCTCACCGGCATCGAAGTGGAGTGGGAGATTGTGCCGCTGGACCAAGTGCTGGCCAAGACTGTGCAAGACACGGTGACCGGTGCCAGCGGTGGCAAAGGCCAGAGCGACATCTACTATTGGGATCAGGCTTGGCTGGGCCGCTTTGTAAACGACAGCTTGGCCATTGACGAGCAGTTGGCCAAGAAAGATTTGGCTTACCCCGATTACAACTTCGCAGACTTTTTGCCGCAACTGGTAGACGTGACCGCCAGCTACGGCGGCAAGAAGATAGGCGTGCCGTTCGATATTCCCATCTTCATGATGATGTATCGCAAGGACATTTTTGATGAGCTGAAATTGGCCGTGCCCAAGACCATGACCGAGTACATGAACGCGGTGAAGGCCATTAACGAAGCCAAAAGCGGCAAGGGCATTTACGGCACCGTGGGCCAATGGAAGAGCGGCCACTACGCCTTGCAATGCGATGCCACCGCCTGGCTATGGTCGCACGGCGGCCAGCACTTTGGCAAAGATGGCAAGCCCAACTATGTAAACGAGGCCAACATCAAAGGCATGAACTACATGATGGAGCTGGGCAAGTACATGAACCCCGCCGTAACAGGCTGGGACTGGGGCGGCCAGGGCGATGCCTTTACGCAAGGCAACGCGGGTGTGTTCATCTCGTGGGGCGAGTTCTTCCCCGGCTTTGATGACACAACCAAGAGCAAAGTGGCTGGCTTGGTGGAACCCGCCGATTGCCCGAAGGAAGATGTGCTGTTAACCAAAGCCGACTGCGGTTACGACGAGACCCCGGGTATCAGCCATCAGGGTGGCAGTTGCTTGGCGCTGAGCAAGTATGCGCCGAATGCCGATGCCGCGTGGATCTTTATGCAGTGGGCGACCAGTGCCGACATCACCGCACGCGCCAACGTGCAGGGCAGCAACACGCCCATTCGTACCAGCAACTACACCGACCCGCGCGTGATGGAGAAGAACAAAGTTGTTGCGGGCACCACCCGCCACTTCGAGGTGACCAAGCGCGCCATCGAAACCCGCATGGGCACCGAGCCGCACCTGCCCGCCTGGGCCGCGCTAGCGACGGATGTGAACGCGGTTGAATACGGCAAGATGACGACCAAGCAGCAGAGCGTCGAGGACACCCTTAAGTCGATTCAAGAGAAGACGGAGAAGGGGATGCAAGCAATACGCGAGGGGCGTTACTTGTTTGCTTAAAAACAGGGAAGCGCGAAGGTATTTGATCTTCGCGCTTCCCTGTCGAGTTAGCGCCCAAAGGGCTCAGAGCCCTTTGGGCGCTAGTTTTACCGCGTCACGCAGCGCCCGTTTTGCTTATCTCGCCAGATTGGGCCTCGCGGTCACTATCGCATCTCGCAGCCGTTCCAACGCATCGCGGCGCTGGCAATGCTCAATCAGCTTGCGCGCCAACTCGCGTTTGTCGGCTT
The DNA here is from genome assembly GCA_043748055.1 of Roseobacter sp. Lineage (GTDB taxonomy): Bacteria > Chloroflexota > Anaerolineae > J036 > Brachytrichaceae > JANMVQ01. Next base: position 2,174 of record JAYTNY010000192.1, on the reverse strand, counting down.
TTGCGCTGGCAATTTGCTCAGCATCTATACCCATTGAGAAGCACAACTCCTCCAACTCGCTGCCGCTAAATTTGTTGATGAGGGCTGCACGCAATTTCTGACGGAGGTCTTCGATGTCACCCGTAAATAAATCGCTCACCAAAAACACATCGTCCACCAACCGCACCACGTCGGCCTCGCTCCCAATCGGGCATGGCACGGTGCGACGGCGGCGTAGCAGATGGCTTTTTAGTTCGGAATATTTCCAAAGATGGCGCTCACGATGAAGGCGCTTCTCGCACTCGTCGCAGTTGCACGGCGTCAGTTTCTCCACCTTCAAGCGTCCCTGCCCATAGCTGAGGTTGATCTCATCCAGCTTGTCTTGCACCACTTCCCACAAGGCGCGCCGGTTTGCACCCGCCACGCGCACTTCAATTTTGCGCGGGCCAAAAAACTCAATCACCTGCGCCTGCGCACCTTTCTCAATGCTCTCAATAATCACGCCGTTCTTCCACACCAGCGCACTGTCATCCTGCCGCGCAATGCGCTCGTGCATATCCACGATGAACGTGGTCACGATGCCTTTGGGCATAAAGTCGCCGTAGTCGTATTGCACCAGCAAATCGTCGGCGGTAACCCAGTCATACGCAGGTGGCTCGTTGGGCAACAGCTTGGGCGCGATGTAAGAGCCATTGGCGATGGGGTAACACAATTTGAACTGCTTCATCAATTGCAGCACTTCGTCGTGTTTGTCCTCGTAGCTGGGTTCGGTCAGCACGCGCTGCAAGTCGCTTTTGTCAAAGCGCCCCAGTCGCTCAATCACAGCCCCATCCCTAAGCACGCGATATACGCCGCCCGTGGCCCACTCCGGTTTCAAGATGACCAAGTGCTTCAGCACTTCGTCTTTTTGGAAGTGCAAACACACGCCCAGGTTGTGCAACCAATCGCTGAGGGCCACTTTGTCCTCGCGCTTGGCGATGCCTTTCTCGTCGCACAATGCATAAAACTGCTCGCGCGAGATCGTCTCGCCGGGGATGGTCTCCAGCGCATCACGCACGGTCTTCCACTTGGGCGGGATTTTGTTGCCGACGTGTGGCAAGCGCAGCAACTCGCGTTTGATCTCGTCAATCAACCGCTGCACTGCCCGCTGGTCGCGCGTAGCGAGGTCGAGTTCCTCCGGCCCGCGCAAGTTAAAGTCATCGCGGAACTGGCTTAAGTTCAGCTGCGGCTTGAGGCCCTGCTTCTCGTTCTTGACGATGAGCACCGGGCTGTTTTGGCCCAGCGTCTTGGCCACGTTCAGCCAGTAGTGATAGTCGGTGTCCTCTTTGCGCTGGTCGGCTACCAGCACATACAACGAGCGGGCACTGAGGAAAAACTGATGGGTGGCGTGATACACCTCTTGCCCGCCAAAGTCCCAGATGTTGACCCGAAACTCTTTACCATCCTGCTCAAACTTCCAGCGAATCACATCAATGCCATCGGTGCTTTTCTCGGCGGGGTCAACGAGGTAGCCCGCGTCCACGATCTTCTTGCGCAGCGTGGTTTTGCCCGCGCCGCCTTCGCCGAGGATGAGAAGTTTGGCTTCGTAGGAGAGGGCGATGCCTTCTTCGTTGAGGCGGCGGTAGTAGGCACGCATCTCTTCGAAGCCTTCGGCTACTACTTCAGGAGGGGGTTCAGTGATACTTTCCTCCTCAAAGTAAAACTCGGCAAGTTTGTCCTGATATAAAAGTCTTTCTGGTATTTCAGTAATCAAATTGTTTGCAATTTGTGTTTCTTCAGATAAATCGTAGGCATTATTAATTCCTAAACGAACCAATGATGTCAACTCAAATATGACTGGCGGGATGTCTCGAAACAAGTTATTGCCAATTTCCAAACAGTAAAGCTCCTTGAGCTGACTTAGGCTATTTGGCAAAGTTGACAACAAATTTCCAGATAGGCTTAGCAAGCCTAATTCAGACAAGTTGCTAACCCAATCTGGCAGTTCCTGAAGTTTGTTAAAACTGAGATCAAGCCAAGTTAACCAAGTTAAATCGCGTAGTTCGCTTGGAACTTTCAGCAACGGACTCTCCTCTAGACTCTGATCATCCCGCATTCGACTCAAATTCAATTTGAGCGATTGATTTTCTTTTGCTTCAGCAATGCGATCTAAAGCCCATTGAGGTGTGGAGGTATTTGGCATAGCTGCGGGCATT
>JAYTNY010000191.1:0-4305 GCA_043748055.1 Roseobacter sp. | reverse complement strand
GAGTTTGTAACCGGCTAAAGCCTGGAATCCAGAACGCGTGTTAGGAGCAAGCATTTTTATGAACCACTTTTTCAAGTCGACTATCAAATCATCCGAGATTACGCCAGAGCAGGTGTATCTCTCGCGGCGCAAACTGCTCAAGGTGGGCGGGGCGGGATTGGGGGCGATGGCGGCGATGGGCACACTGGCGGCTTGCAGTGGTGCGGCAACGCCTACCGCAAAACCGGCGCAAGCGCCATCAGGCCAAACCGCAGTGCCAGACGTAGCACCGGTTGCCAAAGCCGCAGCCGACGAATTGGGTAACAAGCTGAACAGCTACAAAGAGATTACGAACTACAACAACTACTACGAGTTCAGCACAGACAAAGAGGAAGTGGCCGTGTTGGCCGCCAACTACGCCCCACCCGCGCCGTTTAAGGTGGAGGTGACCGGGTTGGTGGGCAAGGCCATGACCTTTGACCTGGACGACTTGAAGAAAAAGTTTGGCGAGGAAGAGCGCGTTTACCGGCTACGTTGCGTGGAAGGCTGGAGCATGGTCATCCCGTGGATGGGCTTCTCGTTGGCAGGGTTGTTGAAGGCAGTGGAGCCGACCAGCGCGGCCAAGTTTGTGCGCTTCTACTCGCATCACGATAGCAACATGCCGGGTAATTCGTTGGATTGGCCGTATGTGGAAGGCTTGCGGTTAGATGAGGCGATGAACGAATTGAGCCTGATGGCGACTGGTTTGTATGGCAAAGCATTGCCGGTGCAAAACGGCGCACCGGTGCGGCTTGCGCTGCCGTGGAAGTATGGGTTTAAGAGCATTAAGGCTGTGACCAAAGTTGAATTGGTGGCCGAGCAACCGGTGAACACATGGAAAGCGGCCAACGCGGGCGAGTATGGCTTCTACTCCAACGTGAACCCGAACCGCCCCCATCCACGCTGGACTCAGGCCAACGAGCGACGCATCGGCGAGAGCGGGCGACGTGCCACGCTGCTGTTTAACGGCTACGAGAAACAGGTGGCGGGTTTATACGCAGGGATGGATTTGGTGCAGGAGTATTAGAAAGTAGTGATTGGGGATTAGTGATTAGTACATGCACTAATCACTAATCCCCAATCACGGCATCAACTACTGCAAGCCCATCACGGCCACAAACCCCGGCAGCGCCAGTTTCTTAAATAGCCCATCTATTTCTGTGGCGGTGTAGGCCAAGTCTTTGTCCAACCACCATGTCAGCAGCGAGACAAACGCGCTGATGAGAAAGTGAATAGCCGCATCGGATTGTTGTGATTTGAGTTGTGCCTGCGGCACGACCAGTTTGAGGTGTTTGCGCATATGCGTTGAAAGATAGTCGTACACATGCTTCCTCAGCATGTCGCCACTCTGACCCAGCAAAAGCGTTTTGAATAATGGGCGGTTACTTTCGACATAGCGAAAGAGGGCCAGCGACAAGTCCAATCCCTCACCCGTCCAACTTATCTTGCCGCCAGTTAACTGCCGCGTGTGCGCATCGAACGCGCCTTGCAATTGCTCGAAGGTGCTGAACAACAGCGCATCTTTGTCGGTGTAGTGCGTATAGAACGTGGAGCGGCCCAGATTGGCGCGATCCAGAATATCTTGCACGGTCACCGCCTCATAGCCTTTCTGTTCGATCAACGCCACCAGTGCATCTTTGAGCAGTTGCCGCGTGCGTTGCACGCGGCGGTCTTCTGTATTGGGCATCGCGTCACTCCTTTTCACCATCCGAACAAAACCTGTCTCTTTGTTCACTAACGAACAAACTTTAGCTATTAGTTGTTGACTTGCCGTAGCTGGCTTGTATCTTGTTTCAGAACACTATGTTCAGTAGTGAATACAGTATATGAAACAAGATTTACAAATCAAGCACCAACCGCTAATTGATCTACGTCAAATCAGCAAACGCTACGGAGGCGCAGCGGGCGAGTTCACGGCGCTGAAAGCGATCAGCCTGCGTGACAAAAGTTGCCCCTTTTTACAAAATGCACCCAGTTGGTACTGACGCAGCTAAGATGAAGCCATGTCAAATCTGAAGCTGAGCGGCGTGGGTGCTGCTATTTTGGCCGCAGCTTTGTTTGGGGCCAGCACCCCTTTTAGCAAAGTGTTGTTGGGCGAAGTCTCGCCCATCTTGTTGGCGGGCTTGCTGTATTTGGGTTCGGGCACTGGTCTTTCGGTATTGTTTGTGGCACGGCGGTTGCGGCGCAATGGCGCAGCCGAGATGCCGTTGGTGCGTAAGGATTGGCCCTGGTTGGCTGGGGCTATTGTGTCGGGCGCAATTGTGGGTGCGTTGCTGCTGATGTCTGGGTTGCAGCGCACGCCAGCCTCCACGTCATCACTTTTGTTAAACATGGAGGGCGTGTTTACGGCAGCACTGGCGTGGCTGGTATTCCGAGAGAACGCCGATAGGCGAGTGGTGTTGGGCATGGTGTTTATTTTGCTGGGCGGGTTGGCACTATCCTGGCAGGGCAACGCCGAGTCTGTGCCATTGCTGGGTACGGCGCTTATTCTGGCGGCCTGCTTGTGTTGGGGCATAGATAACAACCTGACGCAAAAAGTTTCGGCCAGCGATCCGTTTCAAGTTGCAGCGATCAAAGGTTTGGTGGCGGGCGTATTTAACACGGCGTTGGCGTTTGCATTGGGGGCAAAGCTACCTGCGTTGGGCGTAACACTGGCGGCATTGCTAATCGGGTTTGTGAGTTATGGGTTGAGCATCGTGCTGTTTGTGCTGGCCTTGCGCAACATCGGCACGGCGCGCACCGGCGCTTACTTTGCAGTTGCACCCTTTGTGGGTGCGGTGTTATCTATTTTCATCTTGCGCGAGCCGGTGAGTTACCTATTACTATTGGCAGGGCTACTCATGGGCATCGGCGTGTGGCTGCATCTCACCGAGCGGCATGGTCACGGGCATCAGCACACCGAATTTGAACATGCGCATCCTCACACGCATGATGAGCATCATCAACATCAACATGAGCTTGGCATAGATGCAAATCAGCTACACACGCACGCGCATGTTCACAATCCGCAAATGCATGTGCATCCGCACTATCCCGATATTCATCATCGGCATGTGCATAGCCCTATAATGCCGCCCACGTTAACAACTGAATAAGCCATGTTTATACATGGCTCGCCATGCAGAGCATGGCGCGTTGAGGTGACCCGGTGTCTTGCTTGTGCAAACAAGCGAAGGCTCAAAGGCTCGGAAGCCAGGGCTTAAAGGTGGAAGCGAGTGCTGCGTGCAAACGCAAAGTCTCGCACTGTGCCGCAACTGTGAAGTTATTAGTCATCAGTAATCAGTTATCAGTTATTGGCGAGTCGCCAATAACTGATAACTGATTACTGGTAACTGGTAGCTAAGTCAGGACGCTAGCCTCGATAAGAAATTTTCTATTCCTTCTCGGAACAAGGAGGCAGAGTTTGACAAGACCACCCTGATGACGGCGCGCCTGACGCAACTGGCGCTTAGTTCAGTTTTGGTTTTACACATTCGCCCGACATTCCAATTCAGAAGAATTGGAATGTCGGGTTTTTTGTTTTTGGTTCAAGGAGATTGCTATGTCCATAAATTATTTTCGCAAGTTTTTGCTGATGACAGCGTTGGCCGCAGCATTGGCAGGATGCGCTGTGCCGCCACCGCCTGCTGCGCCCAAAGCAGCGGCGGCCGCAGAGCAGCCCGCAGCCGCCGCTGCTGCACCTACAGAAGCTCCCACCGCCGCGCCAGAAATTACGCCCACCAAAATCATCGGCACCACACCTATGCCCAAAGTGGCGCGGCGCTTGTCTATTAACCCAACCGAGTGCATTACCGATTACAACCCCGACACCGATTACTTTCCGGAGAAGGCGACGGTGAAGCAGGCTAGCGGGTTGAAGCTCGAATACTTCAACAACTACAAAGTGGTGACAGTGCTTAGCCCGTGGCGCGATGCCAAAGAGCAGTTTCAGTATGTGTTGGTGCAGTGCGGCACGCCCGCACCCACGGGCGTGAGCGGGTTAGAGAAGGCACAGATCGTCAACATCCCCATCAAAACGATTGTGGTGATGAACACGACGAACCTGCCGATGCTGGACGCGCAAGGCTTGCTGGACAAGTTGGTGGGGCTGGATAGCTTCTTGTATGCCAGCAACCCCAAAGTGCGCGAGATGATTACGGCCAAAAAACTAGAAGAGCTGGGCGAAGGGTCTGGGGTGAACATTGAGAAGGCGATTGCGTTGAAGCCGGATTTGGTGATGACCTCTGGATCGGGCGTGCCGGAGTATGACGCGCACCCCAAGTTGATTGAGGCCAAGATCGCCACCGC
>JAYTNY010000190.1:0-5613 GCA_043748055.1 Roseobacter sp. | reverse complement strand
GTGGTGAGGTTGGCAGGCACGGGCGTGGGTGGAATTTCGATATAAGACGCACCCGGCGTGGCGACGATGCGCCGGGCAATGCCGCCTAAGCCCACGCGCTCTAACAAGCTGTTGCAAGCGGTGCTGGTAAGTAGCGTGAAGAGGGCTAAAAGTGATACGACAATTTGTTTTTGTGATCTTTGTGATTGACGAACTTTCATCGCGCGCGACTGTATCACAGGCCTCATACGCAAGTCGCATGGCGCATTCAAAACGCGAGAGTAGAATCCTTTTGCAACAAAGGAGGTTCGATCAATGGAACTCTCGGTGCAAGGACACGGATTGGTCATCAGCAAAAAGCTGGAGACGTATGTCCGAACCAAAGTAGACCGGCTGGCCCGCTATTTGCCGGGCGTGGAGACGGTGCGCGTGGAAGTGCGCAAGCAGGGCAGCAAGCGCGATGCCCCCAAGAACGTGCAGCTTACGGTGCAGCGCAAACGCACGCTGCTGCGTGTAGAAGTCAGCAACGGCGACCCCTACGCCGCTTTCGAGACTGCGCTGGACAAGATGTATGCGCGCATTGCGCGTTACAAAGGCCGCAGGCGCGACCAGCGCCAGATTGGCGTAACCGAAGACTTGGAGTTAGCCGCCGCTGAAGCCTGGCCAACGGATGTGTTGGAGGCTATCGAAGAGTCTGCCGAAGAAGAATCGTTGAAGGTAGTGCGCACCAAGAACTTCACCATCGTGCCCATGAGCCTGGAAGAAGCCATCGAGCAAATGGAACTCATCAGCCACGACTTCTTTATGTTTATGCACGACGAAGACAACAAAACCAAAGTGGTCTACCGGCGCAAGAACGGGGACTATGGGTTGTTGCAGCCGGAGAAGTGACGAGTGACGAGTAACGAGTAATGAGTAAAGAGTAAAGATATTTGTCATTTGTCATTTGTCATTCGCAACTTGGCGGCTTGGGCATGCGCGTGCAGCCCTTCGGCTTGGGCCAACTTAGCGGCGATGGGGCCGAGTTGGGTGGCAGTGCCTTCGTCTAAGGCGATGACGTTCATCACGCGCACAAAATCCAGCACGTTGCAGGGCGGGGTAAAGCGGGCCGTGCCGCCGGTGGGCATGACGTGGCTGGGGCCAGCGCAGTAATCGCCTAACACCTCGTAGCTGTGTTCACTCACAAACACGCCGCCTGCATTGCGAATTTTGCTCACCCACGCCCACGGGTCTTTGACCGAGAGGCACAGATGCTCCGGTGCGTAGTCATCGGCCAGGGCTACCGCTTCCAGTACATCCTCGGCGATGACTGCGCCGCTGCGGTTGGCGAAAGATTCGCGGATGTCAGTTGCGTTGGGTTCGGGGAGATTGGAGATGAGCGATTGGAGATTAGCGTTCACCGCATTGGCTAAGTTGCGTGAGGGCGTAATCAGCAAGGCTGTGCCGCCGGTGTGTTCGGCCTGGGCCATTAGGTCGGCGGCCAGCCACAATGGGTTGGCGCTGTCATCGGCCACGATGACGGTCTCGGTGGGGCCGGGCAGCGAATCGATGCCAACGACACCGAAGACCTGCTTCTTGGCCAGCACGGTGAACGTATTGCCGGGGCCGCACACTTTGTCTACGCGCGGAATTATTTCCGTGCCATAAGCCATTGCACCCACGGCTTGCGCACCGGCCACGCAGAACACCGCATCTACATTGGCAATGTCGGCAGCCACCAGCGTGATAGGGTCGGGGATGGGGTTGCCGCTGGCACTGCGCGTGCGGCGTGAGGGCGGTGAGCAGATAATGATCTCTTCAACACCCGCCATGCGCGCGGGGATGGCGGTCATTAGCAGCGTGCTGGGCAGCGGTGCAGCCGAGCCAGGGACGTGAATGCCCACGCGGCCCAAAGGCCGGATCAGTTGGCCTAGCACGCCACCCAAATCGGTGTCCATCCAGCTTTGGGCGGGCATGCGTTTGTGGAAGGCGCTGACACGCTCGGCAGCCCGTTCGAGCGCGGCCACCACTTCGCTGTCCACCTGGTCGTAGGCGCTGGCAATGTCCTCATCGCTGACTTGCAGTTGCTCCGGCGTCAGCGTTACGCCGTCCAGCTTGTGCGTCCAGTCCAACAGAGCGTCATCGCCGCGCAGTTTTACGTCTTTCAGGATACGGCGCACCACTTCTTCGGGGTGCAGGTCTTCGCCGAAGGTCTGAATCGTGCGTTGGCGCATGGATTCGGTGATGACGATGTCATCTATGAGATTGCGCTTAAGGAGGGTTTCGAGGGCTTCGGCTAGTTCGAGGATTTTGAGCATGGGGGAATTGTATGTAGAGGTTAGGCGATCGCGATGGGAGGCGTGCATGTCAAAAGCATTACACGCCAGATCACTCGATCTGGCGTGTAATGCTTTTCTCTCTAATGGGTTGCATAGCCGTTCTACAAAAATATTTGTCTTGACAAACAGCTAGGAAGAGGAGCATTTGACTGGCCTGCTAGTCACCCCCCAAACATGCTATGCCACAATGAAGTTGATGAGTCACCAACATGAACCATGTGTAAGTAATTTCCAGTGCTTGCTAAGCCAATTGCTGCACGACTTTGTTGGCCTTCAATCTTTGTATTTGGTCGCCAAGCACCATCAAAATAAGAGTGCCAAATATCGTTGCTTGTTTTACCTATATGAATCATGTGCAGACGATTGCCGAAAACTGCAAGCGCGGGAGTAGCTCGGCTTTGCTGCGACGGCACTTCCTTATTTTCTGACCAAAGCGTCCCATCAAACGTCGAGTGCCATAACTTTGCACTTGATTCACCGATGTGCAAGAGATGTAGCTGGTTATTGAAGGTTACCAATGCAGGCGCAAGGCGGCTTTTTTGAACAGGGAGTCGGCGGTTATTAGACCAGCTGTTGCCATCGAACCAAGAGTGCCAAAGATTGTTGCTTTCTTCACCCAAATGAACTAGGTGTAGCCGCTGATTTAGCACGGTCAGTGCTGGTGTTGCGCGGCTTTTGGGTTCACTTAACTTGGTTTCTTGCGACCAGCCTGTTCCATTGAATGTTGAAAGAAAAATGCTGTTGCTCTCCTCGCCAATGTGAGCCATGTATAACAATCCATTAAATATGGCGAGAGCAGGTGCGGCACGACTCTTTTGATTGGGAACAACACTTTCTGCTGACCAATTCGTGCCATTGAAAGTGGAGTGATAAAGCTTGGTACTTTCTTCGCCAATGTGTACCATATGCAACCGCCCGTTAAAAAAGGTCAGAGCAGATGCGGCACGACTCTTTTGATTGGGTATCTCCACATTCTTTGACCAAGAAGGATATAGAGCATTGACTGCAGTAATGTCAAGGCTGCTTAAGCCGCTTCGTTGTCCAATTGTCTGAGGAGCAACGATAGTCGACTGAGTGCAATCAATGCAAAAGTCCATAGAACCGTAATGCATGATTGAACCGTAATCATATCGCCCACTCAGATGCCCATCACCACATTCACGTTCAAAATTGTGCTTTTTATCTTCTCGGATGTTGGTCCAGTTGATATTGACGTAGTTATCGCGATCACAGCGACTTTGTTCATGATATAGACCGACTGTATGACCAATCTCATGCACAATCTGACCAAAACCACATCCAATTGCAAGATTGATGTGCTGACCACCTCCAAAACCTACTTTGCGACCTACCTTTGTATAGCATCCCTCATTCACTGAGCGGAATACCACGTAATCCTTCTCAGTAGTGCGTGGCATTAATCTGATGTAGGTGTTGTCATTCCAATGTTTGATCGCATTCAATATCATGCATACTTGTGGCTTGTGAGTCCTTCCATCCACGCATATCATTAGATTACCCGTAAAAGACGTTTCATCAATCTGATAGGGGATCACACCGTTAGTCCACAATGATGATATTTTTACGTTGGCACGAGTGTCAACGCCACTCTTAAAACGCTGGTAGTCTTGCTCAGTTTCTTCCGCTGTACCTAAGACAATGTCATCTTGATAAATGGCCAAGCCCTCACGCACTTCATACTTAACTTCGATAGCTGACGTGCCCTTGTAAAGCATGCCTAAACGCACTGCGCCATTTGGCGGCGGTGTGGTTTGCGCAATAGTTATCTGTGCTGAATGTAGCAAAACAGTCAACAACGTAAAGACTATCTGCACAGGCTTACGGACTTGAAAGTACAGGTTTTTCATTCTATTGTTTTCTCCCTCCACGGATCAAAGGTTCAGACCAATTTGGAATCTTGCAACACGCTATGCTTGGTATAGACTTTGCAGCCTGCTCAATCCCGAACACATCATTCAACATCACCGCTGTCAACATCAAGGATAGTTCTCGTCAAAAACGTTGACACGTTGCTGGGCATCTTATTGCTCTGAATCCGGCGCTTAAGACTTATTAAGAGAACTTCATGAGCCATCCATTCGGCGACCTGCTTAGCCAACACCTGCATCGCAAACATGGCCTCAGCCAATCCAAGCTGGCGGCGGGCATCTTGCAAGAGCCAGCCATCATCACCCGCATGTGCAAGGGCGAGCGGCTGACCGGGCCGCAGGCGCGCGAGCGAGTGATGGCAGTCATCGGTTGGCTGTGCAAGCAAGACGCGCTGGAGACCGTGGGCGAAGCCAATGCGTTGCTCAACGCAGCAGGTCTGGCATCATTACGCGAGAGCGACCCCAACGAGACAATCATCTTGCTCGAATTGGGAGGGCTGTCTCGCAACCTCTCCTCTCAATCAACTAAGCTGGTGGTGCCTCTCAATTCTTCCCTACAATCAAATCTGCCGGTCACTGCAACGCCTTTCATCGGGCGTACAGAAGAATTGAGCATCATTCAACGCCACCTCAATGATCCACGCTGCCGCCTACTCACCCTGGTTGGCCCAGGCGGTGTGGGTAAAACGCGCCTGGCAATTGAAGCCGCGACTAGTCGTATGTATGCCTACACCGATGGCGTTTACTTTGTTGACCTGCAACCTGTGATGCAAAGCAGCATGTTAGCCAACACAATCGCTGATGCCTTGCATATGACGCTTTCAGGTGGAGACATGCCGCTGAAGCAGGTAAAAAGCCATCTTGCGAATAAGCGCCTGTTGTTGGTGCTTGATAACTTTGAACATCTGGTGGAGGAAGGATCAACCGCAGTTGTTGAATTACTGAACGCTGCACCAAACACACAAGTCCTCATCACATCCCGCCAAGTAGTGAACCTGAGCGAGGAATGGCAATATTGGGTGCATGGTGTAAGTTATCCGACGACAGTCCTGGAGAAAGCTGACGTTGGGATGTTGCATTACGATGCAGTCCGCCTGTTTTCAGAATGTGCACGGCGCGTTCTGCCTGACTTTTCAGTGGAACACGACAGCATCGCTGTTGCCAATATTTGTCGGTTAACCGAAGGCATACCGCTGGCAATTGAAATGGCAGCAGCATGGGTCAAGACCCTGTCAATTGCCGATATTGCGCAAGAACTCGACCGTGGGCTTGCTTTATTACATAGCCAACTGCGTAATGTACCACTTCGCCACAAAAGTATGCAAGCAGTTTTCGACCATAGCTGGGAGATGCTGAGTGAAAGTGAGCAAGCAACTCTTGCACGGCTTGCGGTTTTTCGAGGGGGCTTTACGCGCGATGCAGCAACC
>JAYTNY010000189.1:0-1943 GCA_043748055.1 Roseobacter sp. | reverse complement strand
GAAGGCGGCGTTTTTGCTTTGTGCGCGATCAAACAGCGACACGGCAAGTTTGTATTCGCCGGGCGGTAGGTCGCCCGGCAGTTGCAGGCGCGTGGCGGTTTGGATGTATTCGCCCACCACCCATGCGCCACCCGCCACCGAGGGCGTATCAGCTTGGGCCAGGCTTTGCCCGCTGGGGCCGATGAGGTTGATGAACGGGTCATAGCGCCACGCCGCAAACGGTTCGCCGGGCAGGCGCTCAATCTGCCAGCTTAAATTGACAACGATGGTTTGGCCGCGTTGTGTGCTGGCGGGATAGTCGATGGCAACCAGCCGCCAGCCGATGTTGGTCTGGATGGCTATGTTGGTGCGTTTGGCAACTGGCAAGGCCTTGTAGAGCTTGACGCGGCCCGTCAACTCCGGCACAGTTATCTCGATGGGTTGGGCGAAGGGTGGGCCGGTCTGGTCGCCCGTGCGGATGGCGCAATCGCCACCCTGGGCGCTCACCTGCCACGCGTCCGCGTTGCCCACATGAATATCAGCGCTGGGGCGCACGCGGCCCGCGTCTTGCATCAGGCCCGCCGCCCAGTATTGCATTTTTAAGCGGGTCAGCTCAAAGGGGTTTTCGGGCGCGTTCAACTTAGTGCAGTTCTGGCGCACGACCTCGCCCAAGCGCAGTTGCCACAGCAGCGGCATGGCATCAGCGGGCGGGATGGGAGTGGGGCGCAGCAAGGCTTGTGCATCGGCCATCCACCCAATGATGGGGATGCCCACTAATGCGACTAAGCCCAGGGCGCCAACTAGGTTTATTGCTCGGAGCGCTCCAAGCGCTCCGAGCAATTTCCGTGACCAGCGAACCACCGCAGCAAACCCACATGCCGCCATGATGTAGCTGAGGGGCGATGCCAGAAAAAGATTTTGGTGATTGGCGGGGAACGTGGGCAGCAACGAGGTGACGAAGATTTGGCCCAGCACCGGCACCAGCAGCCAGGCCAGCGCCACGCGAACGATGCGCCGTGCTCGCGCCCAAACCAGCCACAGCGCAAAGCCCGCAATCAGCGCGGCCTCGATGGCGGTGGCGCGCGTGCGATAGGCCAGCAGCCAGCCTTCGGTTAGTGCAATCTGGTTGCCACCGCGCAATATTTCTTGGGTGGTGGTGTGAATGTGCTCCAGCCAGCCCTCCCAGCGCCCGCTAACCAGGCTGCCAAAACGGGGCAGGGTGACGAGGTTGATGCCAACGGCTGCCTTTTCTTTTTCATCTTGCGAAGGGTTGCCATAGACCAGTTCAAACCCCTCTGGGCGAATGTTGCTGCTGCGGTTGTAGGCTATGACTACGGCCATGAGCGCAAAGCTGATGAGCCACGCGGCGATGAATACCACCAGCAGCTTGGCTTTGGCGTGCAATTGCGCCCGCGCCAAAAAAAGCACTGAGGCCATTTGCGCAATCAACGCAAAGCTCACCAAGTAAAAATGCGCCAACACGGCGCTGCTGAGGACGGCGACGACGATGGCTTTTGGAGATGTCGTTTTGGGCAGCAAGGCTTTGATGAGCAGCCAGGCAGGCACAACGGCGCTCAGCTCAAAGAAGCCGGTGTACCAAGACCCGCGCGCAAAAAACGCCGACCATGGGCTGCTGGCGACAATGGCGAGCGCAATCAACCCGACCGTGCGCCCAAACAGTTTTTTGCCCAGGTTGTAGGTGATGGCGGCGACGATGGCGCCTACAAACGCCGTAATAAGCGTGGCGGTGTAGGGGCTGGGGTCGAACAGGCCAACCAGCGCAAAGACCCAGTTGGTAAGCGTTGGGTTGGTGAGGCCCGAGTTAGATGATTCGCTGTGCAGCAGCTCGGTGGGCGCAAGGCCGCGCGTAAGCTGATGCAGAATCGTCAGCCCCAGGCCCTGCGGGTAGCTGCGGTCATAGTCATACGGCAAGCGCTCGGCAAAGAAAACGCGGAAGCCAAAGG
>JAYTNY010000188.1:0-26410 GCA_043748055.1 Roseobacter sp. | reverse complement strand
AGCGCCACCCGATGGACTTTGCGCTGTGGATCAATGCCACGCCGGAGCATATTCTGAAGTGGCCCTCGCCGTGGGGCTGGGGCTATCCGGGTTGGCACATCGAGTGCTCGGCTATGAGCGCCAAGTATTTAGGCGAGACGTTTGATATTCACGGCGGCGGCATCGACAACATCTTCCCGCACAACGAGGGCGAGATTGCGCAGAGCGAAAGCGCGCACGGCGTCACCTTCGCCAACGTTTGGATGTTGGGTGGAACGCTCTTGGTTGATGGCGTGAAGATGGGCAAGAGCTTGGGTAACTTTGTGACGATTAAAGATGCGCTAAAGAAGTATCGGCCCGAAGCCTTGCGCATGTTTATTCTGCAAGGCCTGTACCGCAGCCCAGCCGATTACAGCGATGAAAGCTTGCAAGCCGCCAGCAAAGGTTGGGACAGGCTGAACGCCGCCGCGCGCCGCGTGCGCAACGAGCTAAAGTACGCCACAGCCGAAACAGGTGCGGGCAACACTGCCGAGCTAAACCAGAACTTGATGAATGAGTTGGACAAGACGCGTATGCAATTCGCCAGCGTGATGAACGATGACTTTAATACGCCGTTGGCGATTGGTTCGCTGTTTGATTTAAGTACCGAGGTGAACCGCTGGATTGACAAGGGCATTGCAACGAAAGAAGCATTGGAACACGCCAACCAGATTTATACCGAGCTGGGTGGGGATGTGTTGGGCGTGGTCGCTAACGACGAAGCCAAAGCAGATAGTGGCAATGCTGAGCGTGAGGCACGGCTGATCGAGTGGATGATTCAACTGCGATTAGAGGCGCGCAAGGCCAAAGATTTTGCGCGGGCCGACGAGATTCGGACGCAACTGAGCGGCATGGGCGTGGTGTTGGAGGACGGACCGAAGGGCACGACGTATCGGATTAGCTGAGCGCAGCAATAGCGGCGAGGCATGCCTCGCCGCTATTGCTGTGCAATGTGAACCAACCGATTCGCATCATCAAACTCGGCCACCAGTTTTTCGTTGGTGTGGGTTAGTAGCACAGGTGGCAATGCTGGGTTGAATGGAACCGGCGCAGAGGCTTGAGGCCGAAACCCCAACACCGCTGTAACGCGGTTCGGTTCCTCCTCCACTTTGAGGCGATAGAACTGGAGATAGCTGATGAACGCCGCGCGCGCATCGCTCACCTCGTTTTGCACTACAAAGCGCGGGAACACTTGTGCAATGCGTCGTAATGGGTGCATCACCGAGCGTTTGTAGGCTGCGTCTTTAATCAACATAAACAGCAGGCCACCGGGGTAGCCCACGCGAAAGAAGCAAGCCGCCCGCGCTGCGCCACAAGCAATGGCGGCCATGCGCCCACCGTTAATTTGGGCCGATAGCGGCAACTGCGGCGTGTGCAGTTCGGGCACGCCTTCGCGTTCGCCAAGGGCGCGCAGGTCTTGAGCAGATTTAAGCAGGCGCATGGGGATGCCGCTGTCGGGGTTGGCCCACGCCCATAGCCAAGTGTGCGCCTCGGCGGATTCGGTGCCGAGTAGTTGCACACTCAGTTGCAAGGGCTCTTGATGCGGCTGAACAAATGCCAACACACCTTCATCTAACGCAAACGACCAGCGCGCCTTGCCCAACATGGCCTGCAAATAAAGCTGCTTGTCGTATGAGGCTGCCCCGTGTTGCAAAAATAATCGGGTTAGCGCGTCGCTCTTTTCATCACTCGTCATTTCAAGGGTAAACTTTAGCGCATATCAGTATGGTCGCAACCACGTCAACTGTGTCAACCACGACGGTACAGTCACTTATGCAACGCATCCATCAGCGCGATACCAACGCGTTGTCGGAGTTGTATGACCTTTTCAGCAGCAAGGTCTATTCGCTGACGGTGATGATTTTGGGCGAGGACATGGCGGCGCAAGAGGTGACGCAGGACGTGTTTATGAAGGTGTGGGATAAGCCCGAAAGCTACCGCGATGAGCAGGGCAAGTTTGCCTCGTGGCTGCTGACGGTGGCGCGGCGGGCGGCTATAGACCGGTTGCGGCGCGAGAACCGCCAATTCTTGATCGCGGCCTCGCTGGACGATGATGAATTCCCCGAACTGCGCGACTTTGCCGAGGACGACGAAAACCGCTGGCGCGAGTTGCATCTGCTGATGGAAAGCTTGCCCCCCGACCAACGCGAGACGTTGGTGCTGGCGTATTACCGAGGCATGAGCCAAAGCGATATTTCGGCGTATCTAAACGTGCCGCTGGGGACGATTAAGACACGGATGAAGTTGGCGATGGACAAGTTGAGGCTGGCTTGGAGACGAGGGTGAGCGCGCCCATTAAACCCCCCGAAGGTTCTAAAACCTTCGGGGGGTTTAATGGGTGAATCCAAATTGGCTAAAAAAAGCGTATTGATGTTGAACAGAATTAACAAGAATTAGGGTGGACATCGAACTACATTACAAATGAATCAGTGTAAATAATGTCCAATAAATAACGAAGAAGTAACGAAATGAATGGTTTGAGTTGTGAAGACGTTGAGAAAGCCCTTGTGGCGCTGACGCTGAACCCGCGAGAGTTGAGCGCGGTGGAGCGTGGCACAATCTTGGCCCAGGTGGATGGGTGCGAGGGGTGCCGTGCGCTGTACGAGGACTATGTGCGCATTAGCGCAGGCTTGCTGCATGCCGTGCCGGCGCGCGTGCCGCCGCCAGCGCTCAAGGCCAGCCTCATGGCTCGCGTCCAGCAATCGGTGCCTGCTGCTGCGCCTGCGCCCGTGCAACCTAAAACGCCCATTCAACGCCAAACCCCGGCGCAAACCCCATCCAAAGAAAAGCAGCCCGGCGCATTGGAAAGGTTGTGGGATTGGCTGACCGGCAGCACCCGCGTGCCGCGCATGGGCTTTAGCCTGGCGGCGGTGCTGATTGCTGTTGCGGTGGGCGTGGCCCTTGCGCAGATGCGCGGGCAGATTGCGGCGCAGAACGCGCAACTAGCCCAACTGCAAACGATATTGGCGCAACAAGCCACGCAGGCGGCCCAACAGCAACAGCAACTGGCCCAGCAACAGCAGCAAATGGCCGAACAACAAGCCATGCTGGATGTATATAACGATCCAGCCGCGAAGGCCGTTCCCTTAAGCCCGCAGCAAGTTGCGCCCAACGCACAGGCCAAACTACAGTTCAACCCGGCGGGCAACATCGCCATTTTGTCGCTGGCCGGGCTGCCCGAGTTAGAGGCTTCGCAGCAATACCAACTGTGGCTGTTTGATGCGACGGGCAAGCCGCTGCCCAGCACCGCGTTTGATGCGACGGCGAAGAATGTGGTGATTAACTCCGAAGCCAAGTTCGGTGGTTACATCAACTTTGCCGTGAGTGTGGAACCGAAGGGCGGCAGCAAAACCCCGACTGGGCCGATTGCGCTGCTGGCGAACAGTTAGCCCTTAGCAACGCGCTTTAAGAAGGCCAACGCGCTTTCTGCGGCATCGCTTAGTTCCATGGCTGCGCCTTGTGCCATCAGGCGTTGCAACTCGTAGGCAGGCAACAGGCCGCGCAAGGTTTCTATGTGTGGCTGGGCGTTGGTGTGGGCGGTCTGGTTAGCCGAAGGGTGGTTCACAATAAACCCCAGCCATTCGGCAGCGCGCGTGTAATGACCGAGCTTGATGTTGAGATGCACGGCGTTGAGCAAGCCATAGATGACGATGGGTAAAGCGTTGATGCGGAACGCGATGGTTAATGCTTGGTGATAGTGATGTGCCACATCGGACAACGCCGATCCGAGGTCCAGCTCTGCATCGCCCAAATTGAGCCAAACGAGTGCTGCTGTTTCTTGCCCGCCAATTTCCTGAAAAATGCTAAGAGCCTGTTGGTTATAGGCAATTGCAGTGTGTTGGTCTCCGCGCAGATGTGAGACCCACCCCAAATTTAGCAGGTTAATGGCGACCTTGCCCCTATCGCCCAGCCGTTGGCTGGACATCATTGCTTCTTCAAGATATTGCAAGGCTAATTCGTGTTGACCCAGTGTTGCCAGATCAATGCCAATCCCATTTAAGCTCGCGGCGATACTGCTTAGATCATTCAAATCACGTGCAATCGCCAGGCTTTGCTCCATCAATTCAATAGCCTCGGTTATATTGCCACGCGCCCCAAATGCAATGGCATAGCAACGCAGCGAGAACGCGATTGCAGGTTTGTCGTCCTCGGCTTTCGCCAACATCACCGCTTGCCTGCCTAACTCGATCCCGGTCTCAAAGTTGCCTTTGCGAAAGTTCACCATGCACAATACGCTCAAAGCCAATGACTTCGCAACTCCATCGCCCAATTTATCTGCCAAGCCGATAGCCGCCATGAGATGTGTGCGAGCCATATCGAAATTCCCCAGGTATTCATTGAAGCGACCTGCCAGATGCAGTGCCTTCATTTGCGTTTGGGGTGAGGCAGTGCTTGGCATCTCCAGCGCGGGTTGCATCCACTGGCATACCTCTGCAAACAGTCCGCGCCGATCCCAAAGCTTCTCCAGATGTGTGACCAACTGAAGCATCAACTCGTTTTCACCTGACCGTGTTGCCCAACCCAACGCGGCGCGAATGTTGGGTAATTCAGTTTCTAGGCGGGCGTGCCATTCGGGCTGATCAAGTTTCGCCAAATCGAGCATGGCTTGCGCCTGTCTACGCTGAGCGGCATCGTCCTCATCGGGATGTTTGCGCAGTTGCTCGGCGGCGTATTGCAGCAATAGCTCGTGCAACTGGTAGCGGCCAGCGCTGTTGCGCGAAAGAAAAGCGCGGTCTACCAGCGCCGAGAGAAAGAACAACGACGCGCCAGCCACCTGCTGCGCCACATCCCGCTCAAAGCCCCCTCGAAAAACCGAGAGTTGGCGCAAGTGTCGTTGCTCGGGCGCAGAGAGCAAGTTCCAGAAATAATCGAACACGGCGCGCACGCTGCGTTGTGGGCTGTGGGTTAACCCTGCTGATGTGGTCAGCCAATCCAGATTTTGCTGCACTTGGTCGGCAATAAAACTTACTGGTAACAGCGTGACCCAGGCGGCGGCCAACTCAATTGCCAGCGGCATGCCATCGGCCAATTCGCAAATGTGGCGAATGTGGCCCAGGTCTTCATCCGATGGCTTGAAGGTGGGACGGGCCGTGCGGGCCACCTGCACAAACAAGCGCTCGGCAGCTTCGGTTTCGGTGTGGGTTGTTTGAGGTTGGCTAACAGGCAACCCGCGCAACTCCATCACCGTTTCACCGGGTAAGCCCAACCGCTCGCGCGAGGTGATGAGCAGTTTGACACGTGGGGCCTGTGCCCGAACGGCGCTGATAAACGCGACGCTGTCCAGCAGTTGCTCAAAGTTATCCAGCACCAGCAGCAACGACTTTTCGGCCAAATAGGCCAACAGCCAGCGGCCCGGGTCGTCGGCTTGCTTCAAATCCAACCCCAGGCGTTGGGCCAGGGCTGCAATCAACAGGTCGGTGGTGGTGATGGGGGCGAGTTCGATGAACGCGACACCATCGGCGAATGCGTGTGCTGTTTCGGAAAGCGCCTGAACCGCCAGGCGCGTTTTGCCCATGCCCCCCGGCCCCACAATGGTTACCAGCGCGTGCGATTCCAACTGGGCCAGCACCATTTGCAATTCGGCTTGGCGGCCCACAAAGCCCGAAGCAAAGACGGGCAATTGCAAGTTGCGGTTTGGGTCGCGGCGTGGATCGTGTCTGGGTTGGGTGGTCGCAGGTTGCATAAAGCGGGGGAGCATTTTGTAAAAGGCAAACTTTGTCTCGCAGTCGATTGTCGTAGGGGCGCAGCACTGCTGCGCCCCTACCATGGCCTTTCGCAAGGCGTGTGCCCCCTAATAAAAAAATGCACGCTAAGGTGCGGTTCGCTTCGGCGAGTGTACCATGCGCAGCATTTGCGTCACACCGTTCACACCAACGAAAACGAAGGTAAGCCGCCCATCAGCAAGGCCACCAGCAGAAACAGCGCAACAACGACGACAAGCCCAGCGATTAACAGCAACCCTTTGCGCCAAAACGCCATGCCGGGCTTAACCCACGCGGTGATGAACCCCGCGATAGCGCCAACAATTGGCCCAAAACACGTGAACAAAATGATGGCGCTGCCCAGCGGGTCTTTGGTTTTGTAGAGCGATGGCATGAACACGCGAAAAGCGCCATCCAAAAAGCCCGTTGCCAAGCTCCACACCAGCGGCGTGAGCAGCGCGAAAAGCAGCGCACCAAGAATGGCGACGATGACACGACGTTTGTTGCTGGGTTGAGCGGTTTGTGTGATGTTGTTCATGGCGCTTGTTGTAACCGATTGCTATCTCCAAGTTATCTCGCCAATATGGCTGAAGGTGCCGCGCACTTTCAGCGATTCCTATCGCCAGTGCGTGGCACCTGTTGGACGGTAAACTACCTCTATGAAACTAACAGGCGCCTGCTGGACCTACGGCGACGATGTCAACACCGATGTCATCTTCCCCGGCAAATACACTTACACCATGACCAACATCGCCGACTTCAAAAAAGTAGCGCTGGAGGATTTAGACCCGGAGTTTGCAAAGAACGTGCAGGCGAGTGACATCATTGTGGCGGGCAAGAACTTTGGCTGCGGCAGCTCCCGCGAGCAGGCGGCTGTGTGCATCAAGATGTGCGGGGTCAAGGCCATCGTCGCCAAATCGTTCGCCCGCATTTTCTTTCGCAACTGCGTCAACAACGGTGTGTTGCCCATCGTCTGCCCCGAAGCGGTGAACGCCATCCAAAAAGGCGATGAGATTACAGTGGACTTGGAACGCAACGAAATTACACTCAGCACTCAGCACTCAGCACTCAGCACTTTCTCCTTCCCCGCTTTGTCCCCCTCCGTCACCGCCATCATCGATGCAGGCGGGCTTATTCCCATGCTGCGCAAGAAGCTGGGCACCGAGCATTTGCCTATGCCGGAAGTGAAGTTCGCGGGGGAGTAAGCAAGTTTGAACACGAAGAAGCGAAGAACCGAAGGTTTTATTCTTCAGTAGACCTCTTGCAAAAGTCCATTCGCACGCGGCGTTCGTAGGGGCGTAGCATGCTACGCCCCTACTTTTGCAAGAGGTCTAGTTCTTCGCTTCTTCGTGTTTAGTCCATCTGCAACCAGCGTATTTGCGTCCCCGGCGGGCAGAAGCCTAGGTCAATGCTCTGGCCGGTTTGGGTGTTGATGAGGCTGGCCCGCGACATCATCGTCCCCTGCGCACGCTCGGCAGTGATCGAGGCGATCCATTGATGGTTGGGTGAGAGGCGAATGACGCCTTTGTAATTGCGCATGGCGTCCGAAGCGCCAAACAGGCCGGTGCGCAAATTTAGCCAGCCAGTGTGCGCTGCTACGCCATCGCACGATTCCTGCCAGGCCAGTAAGTCATCATCTTGTGAGAGCGAGAACGATGGGCTACACGCTTTGATGGCGGGTTGCGCCAACGCTGTGATGCGCGCAATCACTGTTGGGCGAGATTCGCTCGTGGGCTGTTGCCAAATCACGCCGCCTTCTACATACAGCAATGTGTTGGCCTCGTTCCGCAGCCACCGCAAAAACTGCAACTGCACCAGCCCGCTGATGAGCGTGACCAGCTTTTGATCGGCGAGGGTGTAGAGCAATACATCGTTGAACTGCTGCTTCATCCCTTTGCTTTTGGCGCTGCTGCGGGTTTGGCGGCGCGCGGTGATGGCGATGGCCGACGAGTCGGGTTGCCAGGCGATGTCATCCAGACCATGCACGCTCAAATCAAGCGGCACGCTCAGCGTGTCGCCTGTATCCAGCCGCACCAGGTTGAGTTGTTGGCGCAGCCCGCCACAGTTGCCATACGTTACTGCCAGCCACAAGCCGTTGGGTGAGGGCAGTAATTTGCAGGGCGGTTCGGGGAGTTGGGTCAATTGATTCAAGCGGCCATCGGGTTCCACATAAAACGCTTCAGCGTGCAAGTTGCCACACATCACTCGCGCCATCAAGGCTGTGGCTTGGGTTAGGCAGCGTTGGTCGGCATCGCGCAACGAGAGCAGCGCCAATCTGGGTTTGGCTTGGTCTTGCCAGATGGGCACGAACGCACTGTCCCACTCGCTCAAAGTCACAAAGTCCTCGGCTTGGCGCGTGCGCGCATCGAACCAACGCAGTTGGGTGCGGTTGCGCACCTCATCCATCTTCGTCCGCCCGGTCACAAGCTCTGTCGCCAAAATGGCTTGGGCACCGTGGGGTATCCATTGCGGGCAATGGGTGTTTGGGTCAAGTTTTAGCAGCAGCTCCGGTTTGATGGGGCTTGCGTTGGTCTGGTTGGGCGGGATGACGTAGAGCGAGACGGACTCGCCATCGCATACTGCCAAGTATTGGGCGGTTGTGGCTGTGCTTTGGGCCGTTGGGGATGGGTTGGGCTGGCAGGCGCACAACGCGGCGATTAAGCTGCAAGCGAATGCTCTTAAACACGAATCTTCACGAATTAAACGAATCTGCACGAAGGGTTGAAGAAGATTCGTGAGGATTCGTTCGATTCGAGGCGATTCGTGTTTCAAGGCTATGTCTCGCTCAACCCGCGCAAGCGCTCGGCGGCTTGTTCGGGGGTCAGATCGCGTTGGGGCTGGGCCAGCATCTCGTAGCCCACCATAAATTTTTTCACGCTGGCGCTGCGCAACAGGGGCGGATAAAAGTGCAGGTGCATTTGCCACTCGTCATGCGCCTCGCCATCATACGGGGCCTGGTGCACACCCATGGTGTAGGGGAACGACACCTCGAACAAGTGGTCGTAGCGCACGGCGATGCGTTTCATGGCATCGGTCAGGCCGTCGCGCTCGGCGTCGGTCAGATCAACGATGCGCGGCACATGGCGCTTGGGCAACAATATGGTCTCGAACGGCCACACCGCCCACCACGGCACCAAACACGCAAAGTGCTCGTTCTCGAAGAGGATGCGGTCGCCGTCTTTGCGTTCTAACTCAAGGTAATCTAGCAGGAGCGGGAGATGATGGGATGAGGAGATGAGGAGATTGTTCTCCTCATCTCCTGATCCCATCATCCCCTTATCTAAATACGCCCGCTGCGCCCGCGTTTCTTTTGCAATTTCCGTGGGCACATGCTGGCTGGCCCACAGTTGGCCGTGGGGGTGGGGGTTGCTGCAGCCCATCACTTCGCCCTTGTTTTCAAAGAGCTGAATGTAAGTGATGTCGTCTCGTGCGCCCAGTTCTGCGCACTGCGCGGCCCAGGTGTCCACCACGGCGCGGATTTGTTCGCGGGGCAACTCGGCCAGCGTTAGATCGTGTCTGGGCGAGAAACAGATGACGCGGCACACGCCGGTTTCTTGTTGAGCTTGGAGCAGTGACGAGGGTTGAGTGCTGAGTGCTGAGTGAGCTTCTGACTTCTGACTTCTGACTTCTGACTTCTCCAGCAGGGCTGGGAAGTCATTATCAAAAACGTAAACGCCTTCGTAGGGTGGATTGGTTGAGCCGACTGCGCGGGGGTTGCCGGGGCATAAGTAACACTTGGGGTCGTAGCTGGGGCGTTGCTCGGTGGCGGGCTTCTCTACTGCGCCCAGCCAGGGGCGGGTGGCGCGTTGCGGAGAGACCAGCACCCACTCGTGGGTGAGCAGGTTGAGGCGGCGGTGGGGTTTGCTTGGGTCGAGCATGGCGTTTTGTTTCATTAGGCAGCTTTATTTTAGTCGTGCAATGCAACTCCTAAAACTAGTCGAACGGGCGATGTTAAAACAAGACGGCATCGACTAAAAACGGTGCGTCCGGATCAGGGACAAAAGCAAACACGATGTTCATTGCTCATGTCGTGTTGGTTAATTGAATATTGGAATCGTGTCTTGGAGGAAATTCGATGTATCGTTCATCATTGTCTGTCGTGGTCCCTGTGTTACGCCTGATTCTGGGGCTAAGCATTTTGCTTAGCACATTGCGTCAGCCTGCATTGGCGCAAGAAAGTACCCCCCCCCCCTGGGCAATAAAGTAGATATTGTTGCGCCTATCTCGGCTGATGTAGCAACGACAACACTGAGAGATCAAAATCCTGCGCCGATTACGGCATCAAGGTATTTGATTCCTAGCAACGTTTCTCCATTGCCGCCAGTGCCCAAACCCGACCCACGCGAGCCAGCACCTCCCCAAGACATTAAGACCGAATATGGCGAGAAAGATTGGCTGCAACCAGCTAACCCCAACGCTGTGGTTGACGAAGACCTGCGCAGTGGCGCGATCAAAAAGAACAAATCCAGTGAACTGACTGCGACGCTGCCAATCATCGATGTGCGCGGGCTGGGCGAGACGATACAAGTTGAGATTAAGCTGGACAGCACGCGGGCCGTGCCAGGTGGCGAGCTACGCGGCAGCGTGTATGTGGGTAGCGGCCAGAGTCAAGCCGAGGTAGGGCTGGTGATGGCCTTGCCCAAAGGCTTGGACTACGTGGCTAAGTCCTCGCCTAACGCCAGCTACGACCCCAAAGCCAACGAGATCACTTGGCAGTTCACCCTTGATGAAACTGGGCTGACCACGTTGCCCTTTGTGCTCCGGGTGCTACCTGATGTAAAGCGCGAGGCGTTGAAGCTGGATGTGAGACCCCTGGCGAAGGGCAATGACAAAAAGACTTACCAGATTGGTAAACCTGCGCGATTGCGCTTAGCTGATGCAGACGTGCGACGTGAGTTGGGCAGCGCGGGTGGCCAGTTGGACCTAGACAATGGGCGCGTGTTGCTGGACTTTGGGGCAGGTGCGCTAAAAGAACCTAAAACGTTTGTGGCGGGTGTGTACAAAACCGATTTGGGCAAGAAGGCCGAGCGCGATGATGGGACGCTGAACACCGCCGAAGACTTCTCGCCACTGACTTTGGAAGTGACACCCGACACGACATTTGAAGCGCCTATCACGGCCACGATCAATCTGTCGGGCCTCATCCCCGCCGAGATGCTGGCTAAGGGCTTGATACCGGAAGTACGCTATGCCCGCGTGGGCGAGCTGGACGTGGAACAGACCGATGCCAAAGGCGAGAAGCGCACAGTGAAAACCAAAGGCGTGGAGGCCGAAGCCGTGCCGGGCATCTGGGATCCGGTGAACCAAACGCTGACCGTGTGGCTAAGCCACTTCTCGACTCATGATGTTGGATTTATCGTGCCCAGCGGCGCACCCGATCCGTGGAAGCTGAATGCCAATTTAGGTGACGTGAGCTTATATCGTGGCTCGATGAACTGGAGCCAACCGATTGCCGTGCCGAGCTTTCCCAACGGCGCACCGGGCTTGTCCATCGCCTACTCCAGTGCCGGGGCAGATTCGGGGTCGGGGCAGCAAGTCAGCTCGGACTACCGGCTGGGTTGGGGCTGGGACTTGAACGGCGTCCCCATGATTCAACAAGGGGTGAAGGCCGAACACAAAGGCAACAGCGGCACCAGTTACTACGAGGTGGAAAACGACAACCAGTATCGGCTGAGCTTGGGCGGGCGTGACTACAACTTGGTTTACAAGAGTGGCCCAGACAGTGCAGCGGAATATGTGCCTGAAGACTATGCACCAGTTCGAGTGTTGCGTTGTAAAACAGGCGGTGCTGATTGTGGTGACTGGGAGTTGCCCGCCAGCGTGGTGCCAAACTGGGCCGAAACCACCGTGACCGGTTTGTATGGCGACCCACTGTGTGCTAGCCCCACCGCATACGCATCAGTCATCCCTCCTGACCAATATTACTGGCAAGTGTGGACAGCCGATGGCACACGGTATGTATTTGGGACAAATGCCAGCAGCACCCAGCACATGCAAGACCGCGATGGCAATGGCAGCAGCGGCAAGATTACCTACCAGAAATGGTATTTGACTCGGGTGGCCGACCTTGTGCGCGACAACCCGGCGCACAACAAGTGGAGCGCCGAATACAGCTATGAGGAAGATGAGCGACCGGGCGACAACGGCGTGGCCCCGGGCCACCCCATTTGTGTGGGCAAGGGTGCCGACTGGGAGATTCGCACTCGCCTGAAGCAAGTGACTTACGGCAACAGCCTAGCAGCCATTTCGCGGCCCTACACAGTGACGCTGGAATACACCACACCCTACACCGCTACCCAGAAGCGACTGAGCGAGGTGGTGGTGAAGAGCAATGACAGAAACTTGCGGCGCTATGTGCTGGGCTTCAACGGTCACGCGTGGGATCAGCGATTGAGCAGCATCACTGAGCAGGGCTGGAACGGGGGTTGGACGCAGTTGCCTGCCCCCACATTCGAATACAAAGCTAATGGTAGCGATAGTGCTAGCTACGCTGAGAACAAGTATGGGCTGATCACCGTTATTAGCAACGGGTATGGCGGCCAGGTTGAACACGACTACAAATGGCAAGGACCCAGTAACGGGCACAAAGGTTACAACACGGTGCTAAATCGGTGGCTGAAGGACGGGCTGGGCAACATCACCGCCGAGCAGTATGACTTTGTAGCGGGCACGCAGTGCTTTAACGATTTGAATGCCGTGTGTTGGTTTGGGCGCGACAACTTGTTCACCGAAAGCCGAGGCAACCTGACCGGGTTTGGAACTGCCTGGAAAACGGTCGCGCCGCAAACCGGCACGACCATCGGCACGCTGTTGAGCGCGGTGAAATACAACCAGCTCCATGACAAGCAATATTTGGGCAAGGCCAATTACATCCGCGTGTACGACGCGGCCAAAACCAGCGTGCTTTCTACACAGGTAAATTGGTACAACAAAACGGAGCCTGCGCCCAGCCAACCAGCAGGCACTTGGTTGACCTGGTTAGAGAAACAAGATGACTTCCCCCAGGGCGACTTGAGCTACAGCAGCGGCAGCACGCCTGCAACCAGTGCCTTTGTAAAGCGCACCGAGACCAGCATAGATGGCCTGGGCAACCCGACCGAGATACGCGAGTATGGGTATTACCACTTGATTGGCGATGAGCGCACCACCCGCATGGGTTACGCTGGGCCAAACATGAGCCAATGGGTGGTGGGCAAGTTGGGCTACGAAAACCGCTACACTGGCGTGGCTGGGCAAAGCCCGGTGGTGTTGAAAACCCAGACCATTTTGTATTACGACGGGAATACGTACTACACCGACACGTTGAAACTGGGGCAACTGACCAAGTCTGGCCGTGGCAACAACCTGATAGGCGGTGTCAATTGGGCTGTGCACGATTTTGCCTACGACGAGGCAGGCAACTTGAACTGGATCAAGGACCCGCGCGGCAACACCAGTTTTGCCGCCTACGACGATGCCACGCTGAAGCCGCTGTGGACCGAAAGTTCCTTGTGGCTGGGCTATACCTATGCCCGAACGTATTACCGCTACTTTGGCCGAGATGGGGTCGGCCACCCCGTTGGGCAACCGTGGGGCGAGTTTCACTACATCACCGACCCCAATAACCAGCAGATAAACCGCGCCTGGTACGACCCGTATGGGCGGGTGGAGAAGGTGATTCAGCCCGGCGATATTGATAGCGAGCCAACTGTGAAATATGTGTATGGCGATGCAGGTGTCAATAGCGTAACCGTGCCGCTGAAGATTGAGACCCAGCAGCGTGAGAACTGCAACGGGTGCTACATCATTTCACAGGGCTATTACGATGGCTTGGGCCGAATGGTGCAAACACGGGCCGAGGCGGCAAGTAACCAGCAACGGGTGAGCAACATGACGTATGACGCGCTGGGCCGCGCCTTGCGCCAGTATGTGCCCGCTGCAGAAAACGTTGGCATTTACAACCGACCAACAGGCTGGAACACCCGCCCCAGCACGCTGACGGCTTATGACCTGTTGGGCCGCACCACCAGCGTGACCGGGCCGGATGGTGTTACCACGACGATGGCGTACGACACCGATGGCATTTATGCTCGCACAACCGTGACCAATGGTTTAGCCGTGCCCAAGCGTAACCTGAGCGATGGGCTGGGCCAACTGAAACAAGTGCAGGAGTGCCACGACGATGACCCGAACAATGGAGTGCTATGCAGTTGGCAAACCACAACCTACAGCTACGATGCGGTGTATGGCCTAACCAGCGTGAGTGATGCACTGGGGAACACCAGCAGCATGGGTTACGACTGGCTGGGCCGCAAAACCAGCATGAGCGACCGCGATATGGGCAACTGGAGTTATGGCTACGATGCCAACGGCAACCTCATCAGCCAGACCGATGCGCAAACACCTACCCCAAACGTGATTACGTTTACCTACGATGTGCTGAACCGGATGACCGACAAATCTGTAAATGGGGTGTGGACGAGTTGGAACCGCTATGACGAAGCAGGCATTACCACCAACGCTGTGGGGCGGCGCACCAGCATGGGGATGGCGAATTGGCTAGGGAACAACCGGTCGTACGAGACCCATTTCCGTTACGACGAGCGCGGACGCATGACATTGGAACACCGCTATGTGGATGGCGGAGGATGGTTTGACACTGGCTACACCTACGACAGCGCCGACCGGGTGGCCACCACAACCTACCCCAATGGCGAGGTGGTGACGAGCAACTACGATGCCGCTGGGCAGCCTTATTCTTTGGCAGCCACCAACCCCACGACAACCTATGTGAACAGTGCCAGCTACAACGCGCTTGGGCAATCTACTGTTTACACCTTCGGCAACAACTTGGCCCAGCGCAACTATTACTTTGGCATCAGCGCCCCGTTGACGAGCCAAGTGGCGGGCAATTCCAATATCTTTTTCAACTATGGGCGGCTGCGCCAAACGTGTGTGTTAACCGCCAATTTGGGTGATTGCAGGGATTGGGTTGTGCGCGAGAGCGGCACGCTGAACACCTTGCTGAACCTGTACAACAACTACGACGCAGCAGGCAACGTAAGTGTGGTGTATGACCGTGGCAACAACAACAGCCCCAACTACAGCCATGCCTACACCTATGATGCGCTAGACCGGCTGAAGGCCTGGAACATGAGCGGCAGCGGCACGGATTCACAGAGCTACGAATACAACGTCATTGGGAATTTGACAAAGAAAGGAGGCATCAGCTTGGTCTATCCGGCATCGGGGGCAAACAGTGTGCGCCCGCACGCCGCCACCAGCTTTGGCAGCTACACCTTTGCTTACGACACCAACGGCAACATGACCACCCGCAACGAACCCAGCGGCAACTATGCCCAAACGTGGACCGCCGACAACCGCTTGCGGACGGTGACCAAGGCTGGCCAAGTGACAACCTATTCCTATGATGCCGATGGCAACCGCGTAAAACGCACCGACCCCAGCGGCAGCACCTACTACATTGGCAAGCTGTTCGAGATGTTTAAGCCCGGTGTGGAGGCCACCGCAGCCCCGCAGCCAACCCCCCTGCCCACCAGCACGCAACCCCCGCCACCGACCCGCACACCAACTAATACACCCACCAGCACGCCCACGAACATACCTACAAGCACACCTACGCCCACTCATACACCTACGCCCACCCATACACCTATCCCCACCAACACCCCTACTAACACCCCCATTCCCTGCTTAACTTTGGATTGCTTCACCCGTGCCAACAGCACCGGGTTGGGGACAAACTATGAATACCCGTTCTTTAGTGGGGGCACTCAGTTTGATGTAAGTAACAACACAGCTGTGCGCAACCCCACCGGCAGCATCAACGCTTCTACGTTGCGCACAACGGCCTTTGGCGCAAACCAACGCGCACGCATCAAGTTGGTTACGCGCGGCAGCAACTACAGCTTTGTCAGCTTGTTTGGCCGCGCTTCTGGCGGTGGCACAGCGGCCCAAACGGGGTATCGCGTTCGGGTGGAGTTTGACCCGGCTGGTTTTGATATCTGGACGCTCTCAAAAGTCATCAACACCGCAGAGACCACGCTGGGCAGCGCGACGCTGAACTTTGCCGCTGGTGATGACATTGAGTTGGTGGTGAATGGCAGCACCCTCACCGCCAACCGCATTCGCACAGGCACATCTACCCAAGCCGTGCAGGTGACCAACGAGACCAGCATTACCACTGGCGGCAAGATCGGCTTTGGCGTGTCGGGGGGTGCGGGCTATACCCCATCGGTGCTAGATGACTTTGACGGCGGCAACATGAGCGGCGGCAGCGCAACCGCCACCCCGACCCCAACCACACCCAGCGGCTCAACTCCAACTCCAACTTCCACTCCCACTACTGCGGGTGGTTGTGCGGTGCTGGATTGCTTTACAGGCACAAACGGCCCTGTAAGTAGCAACTGGACGGGCAACACCGGCGCGTTCTTAATCAGCAACAACCAACTGGCGGGTGCAAGCGGTGGAGCCATGTATTGGGCCAACGGCTTTGGCGCGGATCAGCAGGTCTCCATCAAGCTACAAGCCTGGAACGCGGGACAAGAGATTGCGCTTTACCTAAAGGCCAGCGGCGGCACACACACCAATGGCGTAGTGGAAGTGACCTACCAACAGTCGGGCCAGGTGCTGGTGCATACCTACGACAACGGCAATTGGGCTCAATTCGCCAACTGGACGACGACGTTTGCGACGGGCGACGTGCTGAAGGCTCAAATCTCGGCGGCGGGCGCGGTGCAGGTGTTTAAGAATGGCACGCTCATCGGCAGCGTCAATGTCTCGGCCTCGTGGGGCATTGGGCGGGCCGGGCAGATCGGGGTGTATTCATCCGGCAGCGGGGTGCTGATGGATGACTTTAATGGGGGGACTGTGAGCGGGGGCGGGGCGACAAACACACCTACACCGACGACGGTGCCCACCCAAACCCCCACACCTACAACAATGGGCGGCTGCGCCGTTTTGGATTGCTTTACGACCAGCCTGAGCAGCAGTTGGGCGGGCGACACAGCCTCGTTCTCGGTGAGCAGCAGCCAACTGCTTGCAGCAGCCGACAAAGCCATTTACTGGAACGCCACCTACAGCGGGGATATGTTCGCCAGCATCAAGCTGAACGCGCTGAGCGCCAACCAAGTGGTGGCGCTGCATTTGCGGGCGGTGAGCAACTATTACACCAATGGCGTAATTGAGGTGGGTTACACCCAGGGTGGCGGGGTCGCCATCTACACGTTCGATGGCACCAACTGGGTGCAACGCGGCAGCACAATAGCGACGAGCTTTGCGAGCGGGGATGTGTTCAAGGCCGTGTCATCAGCCAGCGGCACGGTGACGGTGTACAAGAACGGCACGAGCATGGGCAGCGCCAGCGTGACGGGTTGGAGCGGCTACAACCGCAACGGGCAGATTGGGGTGTGGACGGATGCCAGCGGTGGTTTTCTGGATGACTTTAATGGCGGGTCGGGCACGGGTGCAAGCGCAAGCCACAAAGTGCTGGCGCGGATGCAAGAACCCAAGCAAGTTGTGGCGCAAGTTACGCCACCAGCAGGCGGCCACACACGCAGCTACTATTACTTCAATGGTCAGCGCGTCGCCATGCGCCACCGCACGCCCAGCAATGGCAGCGGCGATGTGACCTGGCTGCATGGCGATCACTTGGGCAGCGCCAGCCTAACGACGAATGCCAGCGGGCAGAAGATTGGCGAGATGCGCTACAAGCCTTTTGGCGAAGTGCGCTCTGGCAGCATGCCAACGGATCTCACTTGGACGGGGCAGAGGGCGGAGGCGAGCAACTATGTGGGGTCGCTCATGGATTTTGGGAATGGCACGCGGTTCTACAGCCCCGTCTTGGGCCGCTTCTTGTCGGCGGATAGTATCGTGCCCGACCTGCGGAATCCTCAATCGCTGAATCGCTTTTCGTATGTGTATAACCGTCCGCTGGTGATGCGAGATCCCAGCGGACATGTGCCGGTAAGCGATGGAGATGGTGAAAAGAATCCATGCAAACTGCCACTGCCGGGCTGTGGCGGATTGCCGCCATTGCAAGAGAAAGCTAACCAAGCAATGACGGTTGTGGAAAGCGAAGCAGAGACTATTGCTGACCCGATTACTGGTGTGGTGATGGTGAAAGGCAGTGGAGGTATACGACAGAAGCTGCGCGATGCAGGTGACAAGATTGGGATGGCGTTAGGTGGCTGCAAAGGCATAGCTGCGTTACTTTGCAGTGAGGCTGCGCGCAGGGCGGCCGAAGCCATGAATAGCGATGGCGATGGTGGAGCTACTGAGGCAAATACGGCGATTGGAATCGCCGACAAAGCTGTCGCAACAATCGGTGGAAAGGTTGGTACCGTTCAAGGTAATGGAGCTAAAGTAGTAATTGAAGGTGCTGCACGAGGTGGTCGAAATATCACTATCCGCATAATGAACAGTGGGGGAATACGTGACAACCCCTATATACGTGTATCAATTGACGGCTTAGGGTCGTTCACTAAGGACGGAAAGCTATCAAGTGATCCATCTCTCACTCATCATGCTGTAGATTTTATAAACGATCCACAGGCGGCATTGGAATTGATCAAGAATCTAACTCAATTTGCACAGAACTATAAAAAGTAAAAGCGGGCTTCTTGCGAAAGTCAATTGTCATACCTTAAATCGTAGAGGTTATACACACCTTTGCTTTTGCAAGAGGTCCTGCATGGGAGTTAAGTGAATTTACAGCTAAATGATATTTTCAACCCGCTTTGGGCAAGTGTTATTTTGGATTTCAAATTTGATTTGCGGACACACAAAATCCAATTTGATTTGCAAATTGAGCGCGACAATCAATTAATAAAGCCTGTCAAACTAGTTTTTGAAGGCGTATGGGGATACTGTTTTGTGTCAGAGCCTACATTACAACCAAAGTTTGAACCCGCATGGGATATTGCTGAACTTACGGCAATTCATTGGCTCTTCCCAAAAAAGAAACGGGTATCCATTAGTCCAAATGATTTAGGACAAACTGTAGAGGCGACCTTTCAGGCTGATTTTGCACTGGAGATATGGGGGGCTGTGCTATATATAAATGCAAAAAGGGTAATTATTGGGGAAGAGGCTTTCGATGTTGGAAACTGAAACATTCGTTTTCTGTTGTCGGCGCAATCGGGTCTGCCCTTCCTTAGGTCGATTGTCAAGGCCATAAAAGGGTTCTTTCGGACTTTTGGTGATTGAGCTTTGACAAACATCGCTCGCTGCATAATTTTCCGGCGCAACGGCCAAATTGGCTTGTGGACAAACGCCAACGGTGCATTGCTGGATGACTTTAATGGCGGGTCGGGCACGGGCGCGAGCGCAAGCCACAAAGTGCTGGCGCGGGTGCAAGAACCCAAGCAAGTGGTAGCGCAAGCCACGCCGCCCATAGGCGGTTGGACGATCAGCTATTACTACTTCAACGGCCAGCGCATTGCCA
The DNA here is from genome assembly GCA_043748055.1 of Roseobacter sp. Taxonomy (GTDB): domain Bacteria; phylum Chloroflexota; class Anaerolineae; order J036; family Brachytrichaceae; genus JANMVQ01. The sequence goes on along the minus strand of JAYTNY010000188.1, from coordinate 7,246 downwards.
TGCGCAAGCGCACCGACAACACCAACGGCACGGTGAATTGGCTGCACGGCGACCATTTGGGCAGCGCGAGTTTGGCGACGAACGCGAGTGGGATTAAGGTGAGCGACATGCGCTTCAAGCCGTTTGGCGAAGTGCGCTCTGGCAGCATGCCAACCGACCTCACTTGGACTGGGCAGAGGGCGGAGTTGAGCAACTATGTGGGGTCGCTCATGGATTTTGGGAATGGCACGCGGTTCTATTCGACCAACATCGGAAGATTTTTGAGTGCGGATTCGATTGTGCCGAGACCTTACGATCCACAATCGCTTAACCGATTCTCCTATTCACGCAACAGTCCGCTGACGCGGATTGATCCCTCAGGCCATGCAGACGGGGATTTTTGGAGTGATGTCGGAGGATTCATCATAGGGGTCGTGTACGGCGTAACTGAATCCAACTTTCCACCAGATCAGCAAACAGCACAAGCCGCCGATGGCCTTGCTGCGGAGCAATCTAGTTTTGCCTATGGCCGTCTTGGCGGCAATGTTTTGGGAATTGTTCAAGGTGCCATCGAAACGGTCGCAGGCGGTGCGAGTACCATAGGCAGTGCGCCAGTTTGTGCTGGGACAGGTGTAGGTTGCGTTGTAACTGTGGGAAGTGCCGCAGTAGCGGCTCATGGTGTAACCGTTGTTGGGAATGCATCTATAAAACTTGGACTAAATGCCTCTCAGATATCCAAGGGAGCTGGCTCAGGTAACTTATCCAAAACGCCTTATGAAATCGCTGCATCTGGAGGTAAACATAGCGGCTTCTTGAATAACTATCAAAATAGAAGCACGAAAGAGTTAAACAAGTCCGTAAAAAGTCTCAAAAACAGTATCGAGAAGCATGAAGAGTTTATCAAAGACCCTGCCGCAAAATGGACGGAATGGGCAAACTTTGATAAGGCTCGCAAACAACGAGAGATCGGGCATTGGCAAACAGAGATAAACGATGCAACCGAACAAATCGAGATTCTGGAAGAAATCATTAAAAGGCAAGGCAACTAGGACATGAGCGAATCTACATATATGTATTTCCTAAGAGATTCTGTAGAAATTCTCTACAGGCGTGGAATGGAGATTAGGGAGGAGTACGCTGCTAAGCGATTGAATGATGGCACAGATGCAGCGCTATTTGAGAATGGTTTGGTCGTAGGTTATTACGAATGCCTGAGCAAACTTCTAAGCCAGGCTCAGGCATTTTCCTTGCCAGTCGATGAATTATTTCGGAATATAAATCCAGATTACTTGATGAGTCTATCTCAAAGTGCGTCGTCTAGCACATCTACAATTGCTTAGGCCGATGGCGATTGCAACGTGTTGGATTGCTTCACCACCAGCCTAAGCAGCAGTTGGGCCGGAGACACGAGTTCGTTCTCGATCAGCAACAACCAACTGCTGGCGGCCGCCGACAAGGCCATTTTCTGGGGCACCAGCTTTGGGGCCAACCAACGGGCCAGCATAAAGCTGGGGACAAGCCTGAGCAGCGGGCAGGCGATTGCGCTGCACTTGAAGGCCAGCGGCAGTAACTACAACAATGGCGTGGTGGAGGTGGCTTACACCCAGGGCAGTGGGGTGCAGATCACGTTGAACGACGGCAAGACCAGCCCCAACTGGTTGGCGGTGGGTGGGGCAACTGCGCTGAGCCTGATCGCCGGAGACACACTCTCTGCCGAGGCGCTGAGCAGCGGCGTGATTAACGTTTACAAGAACGGGGCATTGGTGAGCAGCCAAAACGCCAGCGGGCAGGCTGGGTCGTTGGCGTGGTCGATGAGCCGCACAGGGCAAGTGGGTTTGTGGACGAATGCAGCCGGGGCTTTGTTAGATGACTTTGACGGCGGCACGCTGGGCGGGGCGAACGCACCCGGCGCGGCCAAAGTGTGGGCCAAACCCGCCGCGCAAGCCACGCCACCCACAGGCGGCTGGACGCGCAGCTACTACTACTTTGGCGGCAGCCGAGTGGCCATGCGCGAGCGCACCAGCAGCGCCAACAACGGCACTGTGACGTGGCTGCATGGCGACCATTTGGGCAGCGCCAGCCTAACGACGAATGCCAGCGGACAGAAGATTGGCGAGATGCGCTACAAGCCGTTTGGCGAAGTGCGCAGCGAGTGGTGGGCCAGCGGCACGGCTTCGACTGACCTGTTGTGGACGGGCCAGAGACGAGAATCGTCAAATTACGTCGGCTCAATCAACGATTTCAATGCCAGATTTTTCTCTCCCATAATTGGCCGTTTTGTAAGCGCGGATACGATTGTGCCGAATTTTGCAAATCCGCAGAGCCTCAATAGATTCTCTTATGTCCGAAATTCTCCACTGAATTTCATCGATCCGACAGGACATGCGGAACAGTGCGATGAATACACGCCGTGCGGCGGTGGAATGGACAAGACGGAGTACTACATCAACAAAGCTAAAGAGGGGATCAGGGATGCGGCCAGTAATGTCTTTGATAAGGTCGGCTACATACTCCCCAGCGTTCAGGTTTCATATGCGCGAGTGGAAATTGGATCGTGTGACAAGAATAAGTGTACTGGTGCTGTTGGTGAGGGCTTTTATAAGTATGGCCCTTCGAATAGCATTGTCACCCTAAACATTGATAAAGGAGACGCTGCAATCGGCGCTCCTCCAAGAGTTACAGGCGTTCAGATCAATCTACCGGGCGACTATTCCGTAGAAAATGCACCTGGCGTACAGATACCTATTGCGTCGGTCGGTTCAAAACAAAAAATCTATGCGATAGTGGGTGTTACAGAGTTCAAAGGAAAGATAGTTCCGTTTGTTGGTGGACAGACTGAAGCAGATTTGTTGAATAACCCCAACAGTTCGGGAATGGCAAAAGCAGGACTCGCGCTTAAAATTTTCTACTTGCCTCAATTTAATTCGAGACAGAATGGTCAATCGTCTGACAAATCAAAGGATAAGACACTTAATGTAAATCCAAAAGATACTCCAAAGATTCCAATTATTCCATTGCTTTAGTTGAGTATTAAAATCTACTGGAAAACAGATTTTTTCGTCAAAGCCTTATGAAAAACTTGAGCTTCTTTGTAGGCTTTATGGCGAGTGTTTGGAGAGATATTAGACCCATGAAGTTTGATCTGTTAATACCCTCTTTGATCTATATTGGCGTAGGGATCGCAGCCGCAGTTTATGTCCTAAAAACTCTAAGTGTAATAATAAAAAAAAACGTTCTAAACACTAATGATGACAATGAAAAGTTAACTCGGTCAACTGTTATTGGCCATCTACTTTTTTGTCTAATATCTGCATTAATTTCATTTCAGCTATTACGTACTGGCATCTCCACACTAATTGCGATAGGGGGCTGAGTTTGATACAAACAAGAGCATAAGTCCAGTACAGCGACCATTTGGGTAGCAGTTCATTCTCAATCAGCAACAACCAGTTGCTAGTCGCCAACGACAAAGCCATCTACTGGAACGCCAGCTACAGCGGTGATGTGTGGGCGGCGATTAAGCTGAGGGCGCTGAGCAGAAACCAGACAGTAGTACTACACCTGCGGGTAGTGAGCAACTACTGGACGAACGGTGTGGTGGAAGTGGCTTACACGCAGGGGTCGGGCATCACCATTTACAGCTTTAGCGGCAGCGTGTGGATACAGGCAGGCAGCACGCTGGCGGCCAGCTTTGGCGCAGGCGATGTGCTGAGAGCCAACGCCCTCGCCAGCGGGCTGGTGGAGGTGTTTAAGAACGGTACGCCGATTGGCACCGCGACGGTGACGCAGTGGAGCAATGTGGGCCGCGCTGGGCAGATTGGGGTGTGGACGGATGCCAGCGGCGCGCTGCTGGATGACTTCAACGGCGGCTCCGGCACAGGGGCGAGTGCAGGTCACAAGGTGTTGGCGCGCATAGAACAACCCAAGCAAGTGGTGGCGCAAGCCACGCCATCCACAGGCGGCTGGACGATCAGCTATTACTACTTCAACGGCCAGCGCATTGCCATGCGCAAGCGCACCGACAACACCAACGGCACGGTGAATTGGCTGCACGGCGACCACTTGGGGAGCGCGAGCCTAGCGACGAGCGCGACTGGGGCGAAGGTGAGCGATATGCGCTTTAAGCCGTTTGGCGAGGTGCGCTCTGGCAGCATGCCAACTGACCTAACTTGGACTGGGCAGAGGGCGGAGGCATCAAGTTACGTTGGCGCGATCAGCGATTTCAATGCTCGATTTTTCTCGCCTATCTTGGGGCGGTTTCTCAGTGCAGATTCTGTGGTGCCGGAGATGGGGAATCCTCAGGCGTTCAATCGCTACAGTTATACATACAACGCGCCGCTAAATTACAGAGATCCGTCGGACCATGTGCCTGTTCGTGACATTGACGATGAATGCAATTTGCTTGGGTGTCGCGATGTCGTTCGAGAGGGCGGGGGCAACATTAAGTATGATGCCAAAACGGGTGAGTATCAGAACTTTCAAACGGATTACAACTCGAGACAAATTGCCGCTCCCAAGACTGCTAAAGTGCCGCAGTTGCCTGCCGCAGGACAAAGTTCGGCATCTAAACCACCTGCGTCTTCAACCAGCACGAATTCAGCCGGAACAAATTCAACGGGGAAGCCACCAACGGGCGCGTCGGCAATTCAACAAGCAATGGATAAATCTGTCCCCGCAGGCAAGTCATCGGTGGGTCAAAACATTTACAGCACCCAGCCGGAGGCTGCCGCAAAAGATTTAGCCGGGCGCATCGCCGCTCCCAATACGTTGCAGCCAAAGACAACTTACAAAGGATTCGAGAGATTAACCGCTGACATTGAGGGCGGAGGAACTGTCAACTATCGCCCACCTCAGGGCAGCAAGTCTGGTCATTACACCGTTGACGTACACAATGTACCTGGCTATCCTGACATCATTGAATTCAAATTTCATCTTGCTCCCAATGTAGTAGCACAATAAACCCATGAACGCGATTAAACGATTGAACCCCGATGAGTTTTGGCGGCAAGCCGGGTATGGCTTTCGCAAGGTCTTCGTTGAAGGGCCAACCCTTTCTGATGTCTTGCCGGGCGGCATGTCCGCTACAGAAATAGTCTTTACGGATCATCTGGATGCCCGACGGTTGATTTCACATCACCCCGGCGATGTGCCCTACGATTGGAGAAACGGCATTGCCAAAGGCATGAAGGCTTTGGGTGAAGAAGGCTTTTACCTCATTGGCATGGAGCGAGAGCCTCCACTCTGGTATGTGCCCGTTGAGGAGATCAACAACATTTACCGAATGCATGAACTTCGACTGGCGCATGAACACTTTATGGTATCGGTGAACGGAGCCTGGGCCGTAGAGCTTACCTTTGACTGGGCGATCATGGCAGGAACGCAGCCATTTATGTCGTTTGTAGATCAATACGCGCCTAGTCAAAAAGAAACGTTAAAGCAGTTTCTAGATTATTGGGAGGATTCGGGCAATACAGGATCCAATGTCGAATGGATTTCTACGTTGTTTACACACCTATATGGCCGTGAGGATGCAAAGCGAATTATTGAAGAAATGATCCACACGGAATCAATCAAAGCACGAATGATTAACGCACTGTTTTCATGATGGTTCGCAGTTGAAGACCACGATGGGCTACTGCTTGGACGGGTAGCAGGTAGCCCTGCGCGACAGCACCGGACTGTATTACCTGCACGCCGACCACTTGGGCAGCGCGAGTTTGGCGACGAGCAGCACCAGCGGCGCGGTGCTCAACAGCGCCCAGCCGTTTCACTTCCCCCCATAATCATCCCCCAACACCACCAACGCATCCAACGGGTTATTGGGGTCATATGCCTCAACCACCGCCTCCGCAGGCACCCCCAACTCGCTCGCCAGCCGTTGCACAAACCCAGCCCGGCGGTGATAACTCACCACAATCGTCTTGGCCGTCACCTGTGGCGCGTCACTCACCGAATCAATTAAATAGCCTTTGCCTTCCAGGTAAACCTTTGCCCCACCCGCCAGCCCCACCTGCTGCGTGCCATTTTGGAGGGCGATGCGCCCGGTGTTTGGCTCTACGGGTTCCACGGTTGCGGCTGCGCCGCCCGCCAACTGCGGCGGGTTGTAAAACGTCTCGCGCAGGTCGCGCACTTTGTCGCGGATGGGAATGAGGACGCTGGCGCCCTGCGGCGTCGTCCACGGCTGGGTGGCGCGCTCGTCTATCGCGGCCTGGGCAATGCGCTCTTTGGGGATGTTGTCTTTTACATACAGCGCCAGTTGTACAATCTGCGTCGCACTTAAATCGGTTTCGATGGCACTGCTGAGGCTGCGCAGCAACGTGGGCATATTGGGCAACAACTTGGTGGCGGCATCCGTGCCCACCAGCTTCTCTCGCAAAGCCATAATCACTTGCTGCTGCCGCCGCATGCGGCCATAGTCATCGCCCGCGCCGTGCCGGGTGCGGGCGTATTTCAGCGCGGTCTTGCCATCCAAATGCTGGAAGCCCGCTGGCAAGTAAAACGGGTCGTAGCCGTAATTTGAATCTGGGAAAGTGGGGTCGTTAATCTCCTGGTCGTTGTACACATCAATGCCGCCCAGCAGCGTAATCAGTTCTTCCACCGCCCGAAAATTAATGCGGGCGTAGTGCTGTATCGGAATGCCAAAGTTGAACTCGACAGTCTTCATGGCAAACTGTGGCCCGCCATATACATGCGCGGTGTTAACGCGGTCTTGGCGGCCATCGGGCATGGGCACAAACAAATCGCGGGGGATGCTCATCATGCCCGCGCTCTGCGTCTGCGGGTCTAACGTCAGCAAAATCATCGTGTCGGTGCGGGCAATGCTGGGGTCTTCGTTGGGGCGCTGGTCTATGCCCAGCACCAATACGGTGATGCGCTCTTGGCCCTCCCACTTGGCAAGCTGATCGACCACGAGGGGCGCTGCCGAGCTATTGCGCGGGCTGACTTGTTCAATCAAGCGTTGGATGGCATTGAGCGCGATCAACCCCACGCCCGGAAAAACGACGACTGCAGCCACCAGGGCGATGATGACGAGGAGGCCATTGGGGCGTTTGGGTTTGTTGGGCGGGAAGTTAGAAAGCATGGGTGATGGGTTGTGTCTTGATCTGACCGAGGCAGCCGAGGCAACAGATTATGACCTATGGCAATCCGCTTCAGTTGCCTTGAGAGGTTCCGTAAAAAAATAATGAGTTGTCCTCTTGACACCAACCCCCGAATCATCTACTCTTGCGCCGAGTCAGTTCACACACCACCGACGTGTGTTGATACA
>JAYTNY010000187.1:0-3369 GCA_043748055.1 Roseobacter sp. | reverse complement strand
TCCGGCTCGTGCATCAACGTAAACGAGCGGCTGATTGAGATGTGCATGAGCAAGGGCGATGCGCGCACGGTGGCGGGTTACTTAAATGCCAACGTCAAGCAGGGGCGCATGGTGGGCGTGGCCGTCTCGGTGGATGTGGCCCCGGCGTTCGCATTGGCGCAGCCCGACCTGGCCGCACCGAAGCCGCGTAGCACGCAGCCCCAACCTACTTTGTCACAAGTGCCAACAGCCGCTCGGCCCGCCATCACCCAAACCGCCCCACCCCAACGCAAGACGCAGCCCATGCATGGGGACGCAGCGCAAACTGCGAGAGAACCCGCAACCAACGCTGTCGGCGATGCCCTGAAATCCACCGGCGAGACGCTGAGCACCGCCGCGAAATCTATCCAACGCAGCTTGAGCGCATTTGGCGGGCAACTGCTGCCCACCGAAGACCGCGAGGCGCTGGACCGCGCCAACGAGAATGGCCGCGCCATTAACTTTGTGCTGGCGGCTATTGCGGTGCTGTTGCCCATTTTGGTGGGCGTGGTAGTAACCACGTTGTATTTGCAGTTCAGCGGCGAGGTGGAGCGCCAGCAGCTAAAACGCGACGCACTGGCAGCCGTGCAGGCCGCCGAGGCCGCGCCCAATGCAGCAGATTTGAAAGCCGCCTGGCCGCTTGCGTTAGATGCGATTACAAAATACGAAGCCAAAAACCCCAGCGATGCCGCCGCAACATTTGCCGATGCGCGCACGAAAGCGCGGGCGCAGCTTGATCAACTGAGCAAGGTAAAGCGCGTGCAGCCTGTTGTGTATTCGGCTTTGGATGCCGGGCAACACCGGCTTTCGGCCTATGCGTTTGGGGTGTATGTGATGAACGGCAGCACCAACAGCGCACAGAATTTTGTGATGGCCCCGGATCGCAGTGCGATTCAGGGCAAGGGGTTTGTGTTGCCGCTGGCGCAGCAATTAGCCAGCACGCCGCTGAACCTGGTGGATGCGGCGTTTGCCACAACGACGGGCGGGCGTTGGCGCACCGAGGGCACGCTGCTGGTGGGCAAAACGAGCCTGTTTGAGTACAGCTCGGTGACGGGCAAGATTGCGGCGTTGCCTGTGCCAGAAGGGGCGATTACGGCGTTGGTGCAGGCCCAGGCAGGCGAGTTATACGATAACAAGGCCTATGTGTTGGATTCGGGCCTGGGCCAAATCTGGCGGTTCTACCTCTCGTTGCAAAACCCAAGCGATGGCTTGGTGAAGGCCGATTCGTATTTTCGCAACCCATATAACCCACTAAAGACCGGGCTGGATATTGGCATTGATGGCGCGATTTACGTGCTGCAGAATAATGGCGCGATCCAGAAATACTTTAACCAGACCCCACAGCCCTTGGCGCTGGCAGGCTTCCCAGATAGCTTTGGCCAGCCGGTAGCATTGGCGGTGAGCGGGACAGACCCATCAGCGGGCAGCTTGTTCATCGCGGATGGCGCTTCTGGCTCCATCATCGAGTTCAACAAAGCCGGTGCGTTTGTGCGCCAGTTTCGCGGCGCAGCCGATGAGTTCAAGGGCATGCAAGATATTTCGCTAGATGCCACAACCAACACGCTGTATGTGGTGACGAACGATAAGCTGTTGGGTTTTAAGCTAAGTGAGTAGGGATTGGTGATCGGTGATTGGTGCGTCAATCACCAATCCCTATTCACCATTTATGAGAACATTCCTGAATATGAAAGCAACTACACCCATGATTCCTAAACACGTTTTTGCTGCGTTTGCGGCAGTGGCCGTGCTGCTGGCCGCTTGCGACACGGCCACGCCGCAACCCACCACGACCGTAGTGGCCGAGGGCACAGCCACACCTGCGCCTGCACCCACCGAAATCCCCACGGTGCCAGCGCCGCCCACCGCCGTCCCAAACGAGACCGGTGTCACTCTAACCGTGCCACCCACCATTGCCCAATCCACCGCCGCCAAAGTGGAGGCCGCTGTGCCCCGCACCGATGCGCCTGCGTTTGGTGGGGCCGCGCCCGCACACGTGGTCGTTTCTTTCGATTCGGACGCACTGACCGGCAGCCCGCGCGAGCGCCAAGTCCGCGTTTACCCAGTGGATGGCTTGCGCGCCATTGACCCACTGGTAGGCCAGGAGATTGACAAGCTAAAAGAGTTGCTGGCGAAGAAGCCTGAGACGATTGAAGGTGATGTGCCGCTGTTGCCCGTTCAAGGCGCGGCCCAAGTCTTTCATTCGCAAGTGAAGTTTGTGGATTTTGCCAGCGGCTCCGGCGTGCGCTACATCACCGCGTATGCACAAGATGTCACGCCGATCACCAACGAAAACGCGTTCTACACTTTTCAAGGATTAACCAGTGACGGCAAGTATTACATCGCCGCGTTTTATCCCATCAGCTCCACCGCGCTGCCCAACACGTTTAACGATTCCCCTGCGGCGCAAGACCTGCAAGAGTTCTCCAAGCCAGAGAAATACAAGAAATATTTGGCCGAGGCGTCAGCCGGATTGAACTCGCTACCCGCCGACCAGTTCGCGCCCGATCTCTCGCAACTGGATGCGATGGTGCAATCGTTGAGCGCGACGCCGACGTTGCCCGCCGAGGCCGCCGCGCCTGCCGCCGAGGGCACGCCCGCCGCCACCGCGCCAGCCAAAGCCAGCACCAAAGACCCAGTCGTGACTATTTCTGCGGATGAGGCAAAGCCAGCAGGCACAGCCACCGTGCGCTCGTTGGTGAATGTGCGCTCCGGGGCCAGCACCCGCACGCGCTCCCTCACCCAATTGCGTCGCAACACCCAGGTGCAATTGCTGGGCCGCGATGCAGGCTCACGCTGGATTTATGTGCAATACAGCGAGGGCAAGAAGGGCTGGGTAGCTGCCAGCTTCCTGCGCAGCGAAGTGGCGTTGCGGTCGTTGCCCATTGTTAAGTAGTGAATAGGGATTGGGGATTGGTGATTGACCACTTACTAATCACTAATCCCCATTCACCCCATCGCCTCCACAAACCGGCGCGTAATGTCTTGTGGGCGGGTGATGGCCGCCGCTACCAGCACCGCGTGCGCGCCGAGATCTATCGCCTCAGCTACTTGTGCAGGCGTTTTGAATCGACCTTCGGCAATGACGGGTACACGCGCACGCTGCGCCAACTGCGCCACGAAATCCAAATCGGGGCCATCTACCATAGGCCTGCCGTGCGTGGTGTAGCCCGCCAAAAACGTGCTGAGGGCATCTGCGCCGAGCGCCTGCGCAAAACTCGCGTCCTCTAAGCAAGACACACCGGCCAACACGGGTTTCTTCAGATCGGTGTGAATGAAGTCAATCAGGTCTTTTAGCGGCACAGGGCGTTCATGTTCGCGTAATGTGCCGTCAATCTCAATCACATCGCTGCC
>JAYTNY010000186.1:0-8169 GCA_043748055.1 Roseobacter sp. | reverse complement strand
AAAAAAGGTGGCGGTTCGTCCACAAACGGGAGAGATAGCACCGCGCAGCGGCTGGGCGTGAAGCGCTTTGGCGGGCAGGCGGTGAGCGCGGGCAGCATTTTGGTGCGCCAGCGCGGCACGAAGGTGAAGGCCGGTTTGAACGTTGGTGTCGGCAAAGATCACACCCTGTTTGCAAAAGTAGATGGCGTGGTGGTGTTCCAGACGTTGCCCACTGGCACGAAGCGCGTGGCAATTACGCCTGCGAAAGTGATAGAAGTAGTTTAGGGAAGCGTAATCATGAAGAAAGATATTCATCCCAAGTATTATGAGGATTGCAAGGTGTTTGTGGGCGGCGTGTTGGTGGCAACCACCGGCAGCACCAAGCCCGAGATTCACCTCGAAGTTTGGAGCGGCACGCATCCGTATTACACCGGCGAGCATCGCCTTATCGATACCGAGGGCCAGGTAGACCGCTTCACCAAGCGGTTGGGTCGCAAGGCCGATGAGCTGACCGACAAGGCAGCCAAGTCGGCCAAGCGCCGAGCCAAGCGCCAGATCGCCGAGATTATTGACGAGGGCACGACTGAGACCGAAGCTGTGCCTACAGCCGAGTAAATCAACGCGAGCAAAACAAAGCCCGCCAGCAATGGTGGGCTTTTTTGTTGTCTGATGACTAAAATCTGAGCCATGTCCCAGAATACTCCCATCACAACGATCACCACAACCAGCCCGGCCCGCACGGGCAGCAGCCACCCAGTTAGCCGAATCGGCGGCAATGTGGAGGTGATTTGTGGCTGCATGTTTAGCGGCAAAAGCGAAGAGCTAATTCGCCGGTTGCGGCGCGCGGTGATTGCAAAACAAGTGGTGCAAGTCTTTAAGCCGAAGATTGATAACCGCTATGCCGAAGGCCAGGTGCGTTCGCATAGTGGCAATGGGTTTGATGCCACGCCGGTGACTTGCTCCGAAGACATTTTGAATTTGGTGGGGGACGAGACGACTGTGGTGGGCATAGATGAGGCGCAGTTTTTTGACGCGGGTGTGGTGCAAGTGGCGCAGCACCTGGCGAACTGCGGCAAGCGCGTGATCTGCGCCGGGCTTGATCTGGATTTTCGCGGGGAGCCGTTTGGCCCGATGCCTACGCTGCTCGCCATCGCCGAGCGGGTGGACAAGCTGACGGCCATTTGCATGGTGAGTGGCGAACCGGCGACGCGCACACAACGTTTGATTGACGGCAGACCAGCCCACTACGATGACCCCATCATTTTGGTGGGCGCGAGCGATAGCTATGAAGCGCGGTCGCGGAAATGCCATGAGGTGCCGGGGAGGCCGGAGTGAAGATTTATTGGCTAATGTCGACGCGAAACTAATAGCCAATAGCCAATAGCCAATCAAAATATGTCTCAATTTAACCCAACACACACCGTAGATGCTGGCATTACGCGCACGCTGTTTACTGAGGCGCAGGTGCAACAACGCGTGGCCGAGCTGGGCGCGCAAATCTCGGCGGACTACAAAGAGCGGGATTTGTTGTTGGTGTGCATTTTGCGCGGCGGTGTGGTGTTCTTGTCGGATTTGATGCGGCATCTGACGGTGCCTTGTCATCTCGATTTCATGTCGGTGGCCTCGTATGCCGTTGGGTCGCGCAGCACCAATCACTCGCCGCGCATTTTGCTGGACACGCGCGAGGATATTGTGGGGCGCAATGTGTTGTTGATAGAAGACATTGTGGACAGCGGCTACACGTTTGACCACTTGATTAAGCTGCTGACCACGCGCGAACCCGCCAGCCTGAAAGTATGCGCGTTGCTGAGCAAGCCTACCCGGCGCGAGGTGCATGTGCCGATTGATTACCTCGGTTTTGAGATTCCCGACGAATATGTGTGCGGGTATGGCATTGATGCGGATGAGCTGTATCGCAATTTGCCGTATATTGCCTCTGTCAAATAAAGCAATTCAGTTTGAAGGTTTGAAGGTTGGCAAGTTTGTTGCCATAAACCTTCCAACCTTTCAACCTTCAAACTCTCTTTCAAACTCTTCATGTCCAAACTAACCGAAGCGATTCAAACCCACGGCTACGAGACGATTTTAGAGAAGGTGTTGATTACGGATGCGCAGATTCAGACGCGGGTGAAAGAGCTGGGCGCGCAGCTTTCGCAAGATTACGCAGGCAAGAACCCGCTGCTGATTAGCATTCTGCGCGGCGGCGTGATGTTTCTAACGGACTTGATGCGGGCCATGACCATTCCACATCACATCGAGTTTATGGCCGTATCCAGCTACGGCGTGGGGGCACGGGCCTCGCGGGGGCAGCCGCGCATCACGTTGGATTTGAATACCGATATTCAAGGCCGCCACGTGGTTTTGGTGGAAGATGTGGTGGACAGCGGCCACACCATTGACCATGTGCTGAAGATGTTGGATACGCGCAACCCGGCCAGTCTCAAAGTCTGCACCTTGCTGGATAAGCCCTCGCGCCGCGAGAAGTATGTGCCGATTGCGTATCTGGGATTTGAGATTCCCAACGAGTTTGTCTTCGGTTACGGCCTCGATCTGGATGAGTATTACCGCGAGTTGCCGTTTATTGGCGTGGTGAAGAAAGAGTATCAATAGACTATCGGCAGACTATTGGCTATATGAAAAGGCGAATCTTCACCGAGGCCGATCTTGATGAGCTGACTGACGATCAGGGCTATGCCCATTGTCAGTTCGATGGCCTCGCGCTCAAGCACAAAGACCTCTCGCAGAGCAAATTTACCGAATGCTCTTTTCGGGGGGCTGATTTGACAAGTGCGCGCCTAAACGGCTGCGAGTTCGAGAACTGCGACTTGAGCAATGTGAAGCTGGCGGGCGCGAATTTATTCTCGGCGCGCTTTACCAATTGCAAACTGATGGGGCTGAACCTGACCGAAGGCACAAACTTGACGGCGACGAAGTTCAGCAAATGCAACTTTGATTACGCGCGCTTGCGGGGCCTCTCGCTGGAGAACATGAAGTTCAATGATTGCTCATTTATTGAAGCCGATCTCTCGCTGACGAATTTGAAGGAGGCCGCATTTTTGAAGTGCAATCTGGAAGGCGTGGATTGGGCCGAGGCCGAGTTCTTTCAGACCGATTTGCGCGGGTCTACGTTGTTGGGGTTGAATGTGTGCAAAGGCAACTTTAAGGGCGCAATTATTTCTGCGGAGCAGGCAGCGGAGTTAGCGAGAGGGCTTGGGCTTCAGGTGGTTTAATAAATTTGTTGCGCAGAAACACATGCGCGGCGGGCAGCAACAGCGCCATCTCAATCATGTTCCAGCCAAAGTGCACATCCAGCCGGACGACAGTGGTGAGCACGGGCAGACTGCACAAGAACGTGCCTTGCGTAAACTCGCTGCGGGCCAGCCAACCATCTCGGCCCAGAATGCCGGGCAGGCCTTGCGCAGTGAGTTTCGTTACACCCAGGCTGTTCAACTGATCTAATATCTGCAAGTGGCGCACAAACATATAGGTGTGCTCAAACGTATGCGCAATCACAATTGCCAGCAGCAGCAAGGCCCAGATATTGCGCACGCCGCCTCTAAACAAAATAGCTACGCAGATTAAGACCCACCAGTTCCACACAAAATGCACCCACTCGGCGTTGGCGGGCGAGACCAGCCCACTAGATTGGCGCATCGTCCAATACAAGGCGTGGTACTGCAGCCATTGAATAACATGCTCGATAGTGTGTAGCCCTTGCGAGGTGAGCAACACCCCCAGCAGCGTAACCACCCAGCCAAATAAACGCGCATCGTCGCGCCACTTAGCTAGGCCGGTGGGGAATAAGGCCGCCAGCACGATGAGCGTGCCTGCCCACAACGGAAACAACTTGAGCGCCATCCCCGCCGCCGCCGCCACAACGCCGATGATGAACACCACCATGACGCGGAAGCTGTATTGGCGCGGGTGCAGCAGTTGCAAGACAGGGGTAAAAGGGAGTGAGATGGGGTTGGTCATACGTCTTATTCCAAAAAGCTAACGCGAGTTTCGCTTCGGAACCCCCGACCCCTAAAGGGGAGTCGTTGAGAAAATCTACGACTCCCCTTTAGGGGTCGGGGGTCTTTTCATCGCGTCACCATTATTAACTGATTGGGATTGATTTGTTCCACGCGCGTTGTTGCGCCATCGGGCCAGTGAACCACAAGCTGCTGCAACACAGCCGCAGGCCGGAAGCCGAAGTGAACGCGGCTGGCATCGCCCGTCAGGTAGCCACTGTTGGCGCGCACATCGCGGCGTTGGGTGCCTTGATCGGTGTGCAACTCGGCCCACGCGCCGATGGCGTGTGCGTTGGTCGAGCCGGGCCAGCGCAACTCCACTTGCAGGCTGCTGCCACCGCACAGCCGGTTCTCGAACACCTGCGATGAACTTCGCAAGTCATTCACGGCGATGTCCAAATCACCGTCATTATCCAGGTCGGCCATCGCCATGCCGCGTCCGCTGGCTGTGGCGTTGAGATGCCACTCGTGCGCCAACGCGAATGTGCCATCGCCTTTGTTCTTAAAGGCGCGGTTCTCCTCGCTCAACTCGTCGTTGGGCAAATGCCCAAACAAATTTTTGGCGATCATGCCATTGACCACATACAGATCGAGCCAGCCATCGTTGTCCAAATCGCCAAAGCGCCCGGCCCAGCTCCAGCCGGTGGCGTCGATGCCGCGCGCGGGGGCTTCGTTTTGCCACGTGCCACTCGCGTCTCGCACCTGCAACACGTTTTGCATAATCTGCGGGTCGTTCCACTCGTGGTGCTGTTGCGTTGCGGCGGTCATGGGCAGCCAGCGGGCCATGTTTTCGATGGAGATATCGTAGGGGTTCATATCGGTGGTGAACAAGGCGAGGCCCCCGTCGTTGTTGAGGTCGGCCCAATCGATGCTCATGGTGCTGTGGCTGGTGGTGGCGAACGGAGCAGCTTTCACCCACTGGTCGCTTTGGCGCAGCCAGATGTCGTCTGGCTCCACAAAATCGTTGGCTACCCAAATGTCGTTGCGCCCGTCGCGATCCAAATCAACCAAGCCAATGGACAAGGCCTGCGCCGAGGTTGCGAGGCGATGCGGCACAAAGCTGTTGCCCGCGCGCTCGTAATAAAACACGCCGCTGCGGTCTGCAATGGCGCTGGGGTCAACGCCTTCGCGCTCCAACTCGGCTTTATACGAGCCGGTGACGAGATCGAGTTGTCCATCGCCGTTCAAATCGCCCCAGGCCAGTGAATAGGCGAAGGCCTCGACGTTGTGCAGCTTGGCTTGCGCAAAATTGCGGTTGCCGGTGTTACGCCAATAGCTGATGCCGCCCGTGCGGTGGGTGAAGACGAGATCGAGGTTGCCGTCGCCATCAACATCCACGCTGCTGGCGGCGCGGGTGTTTACGTCATCTAGCTCTTGCTCGGTGAATTGCAACGTACCTTCGTTCCACAACACGGCGCTGGGGCCGTCTATGCTAGCGAAGATCAGGTCTAGATCGTTGTCGTTATCCAGATCGGCGATGGCGAGGCCTGAGCCATTGCTGGCGTAGGTGCGCATCTCGCGTATGCGTGCACCGTTGGCGAAGGGCAGATCGTGTTGGATGAATGCGCCGGTGCAGGGGGCTGCGGCTTGTAGGGGTATTACGGTTACGGTGGCTTTTGTTAATGCCTGTGCAGGTTGGGGTTGTTGAGGGGGTACTGCGGGGGTGCAGGCTGCGAGTGTTAATACGGTTGCCATCAACAAGAATGAATTCATGGTAGCCGCAGTCCCGAGCGAAGTCGAAGGATCAGACTGCGCCCGAAGTACGAGCAACAACGGCAAGGGCCAAACTTTTCAGCGTTCGCTATTCGTACATGGAACGCAAGCTAAAGCGTGCGGCTACCCGCGATCCATCAACCCTTCAACCCTGTCACCGCCACACCTTCGATAAATGTGCGTTGCGCGAAGTAGAACGCAATGGCGACCGGAATGGTGACGATGGCGCTGACGGCCATGAGGTGCGGGTAGACCAGGGCCGTTGTGCCGGTTTGGCCGGCGGCTTGGCGCAGCAGGTTTACGCCCAGCGCAATCGGATATAGCTCGGTCTTGTTCAGGTAAATCAGCGGGGCCAAATAATCGTTCCAGGTGCTGATGAACGTGAACAACGCGATGACGGTGAGCACTGGCCCGGCCAGCGGCAAAATAATCCTGAACAAGATGCCGAGTTCGTTTGCGCCGTCGATCTTGGCAGCCTCGGAAAGCTCGGAGGGAATGCCACGGTAAAACTGGCGCAACAAGAAGATGGCCCACGGGTTGCCAAAAAACGCAGGCACGACCAACGGCAAGTACGAATTCAGCCAGCCCAAGTTTTTGAAGATGATAAACAGCGGCACCATCGTCACCGCGTACGGAATCATCAGCGTGCCCATCATGATGGCGAAGACGACATCGCGGCCAGGCCACTTGATGCGCGCAAAGCCGTAGGCGATGAACGCTGACGACAACACCGTGCCGAGCGTGGCCGGGATGCCATAGCGAAAGATGGTGTTAAACGTGAAGCGGGTGAAGTCGTACTTCGTCCAAGCGTTGGGAAAATTCTCCCAGAACATGGGGCTGGGAATCCAGATGGGCGGAATCGTAAAGACTTGCGGGTCGTCTTTGAGCGCTGACGACAACATCCAAATAAAGGGCAACGCAAACGTAAAGCCCAACACCAGCAGCAGGGCATACTTGATGACGCTGACCAGCGTGCTGCTGGCCGAAAACCGGCCACCGCTTTGCGCAGCAGCCGGAGCAGATGCAGTACTAACGGTCATCGTCGCCACTCCCGTAGTACACCCAACGTGCGGATGTACGAAACAAAATAATTGTAAAAAAGACTACGACCACAAACAAAATCCACGCCAACGCCGAGGCCTTGCCCATGCGGAAGAACGCGAAGGCATTGTTATACAAGAACGCGCCATACATTTGCGCCGAGTTCTCTGGGCCGTTGCCCACCAGCAGAAAGGGCAGTGTAAACGTTTGGAAGCCTGCGATGAAGGCGGTGACGACGTTGTACAAAATAGAAGGCGTACACATAGGCACGGTGATGTTCCAGAATCGCTCCCACGAACTTGCGCCATCTACCAGCGCGGCCTCGTACAACATGCGCGGCACATCTTGCAAGGCTGCCAGAAAAACCAGAATGGCGCTGCCCTGCGCCCAGACGTGAATCAGAATCAACGTGGGCTTCACCATTTCGGGGTTGGAAAGAAATGGCACGACGGGCAAGCCCAGGCCACGCAAGACGCCATTGATTGCGCCATATTGCGTGTTGAGCAAAAACTGCCAGATCGTAGCGGTAACAACAGCAGGCACGATGGCCGGAAAGAAAAAGATGCCCCGAAAGGTCGAGCGCGCCACCATCTTGTTGTTCAGCAGCACCGCCATTAAAAAAGCGCTAATAACCCCCAGCGGCGCGCTGAGCGTGACATAGAACAGTGTGTTGTAGATGACCTTGCCGAAGTTGGGGTCTTCGGTAAAAAGCTCTACATAGTTGTCGATGCCGATGGGCACGGGCGGGCGCAGCAAATCGTAATGGGTAAAGCTAAAGTTCAGCGAGGCCAGCATCGGGTTGATCGTCCACATGACAAAGCCGATGAGCCAGGGCGCGACAAAGAACAGCCCCCACAACGTGTTGCGGAACGTGAGCTTGCTAAAACTGCGTCGCTTGGGTGCGGGTTGTGCAATCGTGGCTGCCATAGGAAGTTTGAAGGTTTGAAAGTTTGAAGGTTGGGGTTGAGGATTACTCAGACCTTCCAACCTTCAAACTCAAACTCTATGTGCTACTAGCTTAGACCCTGGTTCTTCCACTCCGTGTCGGTGCGCTTCTGCAGTTCAGCCGCCGCGTCATCACCGCTCATCTTGTCGCGGTTCACCAAATCGCGCAGTTCTTGATACTGGGTTTGGATGAAGCCGTGGATGGGCGAGCGGCGGAAGTTGGGTACCCAATCCGTCGCCGTCGTGGCCGAATCAATGTAAAACTTGAGGCCGGGGTAGGCATCGGCTTTTACCGTTTCCAGATACGACTTAATAGGCGGCAACCAGCCCACTTCTTTGAAGATGATGTCGCAGGGCTTGGTGGTCACCATGAACTCGATGAACTTCCACATGCCATCCGGGTTCTTGGCTCCGGTGAAGATGGGCAGGAAGTGACCACCGATACCTTGCACCTTTTTGCCCTTGCGCGCATCCGAGA
>JAYTNY010000185.1:0-3627 GCA_043748055.1 Roseobacter sp. | reverse complement strand
ATCGCGTTTTACGAGCGCTTGTTGGCGCACGACGATTACACCTTGCAGGCGGGTGGTCTGCCACGGGCTGAAGTTGCAGAAGGGCTAGAGAAGCTAACGACTTAGGGTGTTTGTCTGCGGTTCAGACATATGCCCCAATCATTGTCGAGGGACTACCCGTCTGCTCAGAAACTACGAGGCCCTTCACTACGTTCAGGGTGACCGGTGAAGTTTTGCGCGTTCTTTGGCTGCTCGCGATTCGGAATGACATGCAGCGAGTGGCATTTCCCAAACTGCACCGTATGCCTACAATGCATATAGACCTGCCCGGTCTATGTGATTATGAGCAATTTACTTTCCGCTGCCCAATTAGCCGCATTGGCCAAGATCGATTCGCCGACGATTGCTAATGCCATCGAAGCGTTTAACGTCCGCGATGCCACCGAGGGATATGCCTCGCTGGAGTTGCGCTGTTTGTTCCCCGACTACCCGCCGTTTGTCGGCTACGCCATCACCTGCACCGTTGACAGTACTACACCGGGTGACCGCAAGAACAAACCCAACGCACTGCGCCAACTGTATGAGGCAGTTGATGCCGCACCGAAGCCGGTGGTGGTGGTGATGCAAGACGTTGGCCCGCAGCGTCTGCGCAGTTGCCACGCGGGGGATGTGATGGGCAGCATCTTTCACCGCTTGGGTGCATGCGCGGTGATTACCGATGGCGGACTGCGCGATTTGGCTGGGGTGCGCCAACGTGCGCCGGGGTTGCATATGTTCTCGCCGGGGGTGGTTGTCTCGCATGGCGTGCCGGTGATTGTCGAAGTGGGCGTCACGGTGAATATTTGTGGTCTGACGGTGCGGCCAGGGGATTTGCTGCATGGCGACGCTAATGGCGTGGTGAGCATTCCGCATGCGATTGCCGACCAGGTGGCCACCGAAGCGCAGAACGTGTGGGCCAAGGAAGCCGATGTGGTGGGAGCGGTGCATGCGGCGGACTTCTCGTTGGCAACGCTGGGCAAGAAACTTGGCTGGCATTAGCGCTAATCCCCAATTGGCCTACGATGCCGCCCCTTCGACTGTGCGAATCAGAATTCGCGCCGCTCAGGGTGCTTGTCTTTTAGTGGTTCTCTCGCCATTAGTGGGAGCGCCAACCTGAAAACTGTCATTCCGAGCAGCAGCGAGGAATCCCAATGGTGAAAATTGCACGATTTTCACCATTGGGATTCCTCCCTATCGGTCGGAATGACACCTTTCCCGGTAAAGCCGGGAGAGCCCGTTTAGTGAAAAACTATGGCTTACTTTGAAATTACTACGGACCCGTTTGGGGGTGTCAGTGTCGTGCCAGGTGGGCTGCCGGATTCGGTGGATGAGTTCCGCGCTGGTTTAGTAGCAGATGTTGCCGAATGGGTGGCAGCGGGTTACAAGCTGGCTTGGCTGAAAGTGCCGGTGCCGAAATCGGCGCTGATCTCGCACGCGGTGGAAGCTGGTTTCAAGTTTCATCACGCCAACGAAGACTATTTGATGCTGACGCAGCAACTGCGGCCCAACGCATTTGTGCCATCGGATGCCTCGCACTTTATCGGTGCGGGCGCGGTGGTGATCTCCGAAGATCGCGAGTTATTGGTGGTTGTGGAGCGCTACCATGCCAAAGACCGCCCCAATTTCTACAAGATGCCGGGCGGGTTGTTGAACCCAAGCGAGCATTTGGCCGATGGGGTCATGCGCGAGGTGTTTGAAGAAACGGGTGTGCGCACCCGCTTTGAGTCGGTGGTGTGCTTTCGGCACCAACATGGTTATCGCTTTGGCAAATCCGACATTTACTTTGTGTGCAAATTGTCGCCGCTGAGCAAAGAGATTGTGATGGACCCGGAAGAAATTGCGGAGGCGCGTTGGATGCCGGTTAATGAATACTTGGACTCCACGCATGTGCATGCATTCAACAAACACATCGTGCGCATGGCGGTGGAACGCCCAGGGGCCGCTCATACCCATATTGAGGGATATACCGTGGATTCGGCAAGGACCGAGGTGTTTACGGTGTAGTGATGGCGCAGGTCAGTGTAGGTCTTGAGCAGATGTGACGTATGGCCCCCACCCCAACCCTCTCCCGCAATCAGAATTGTGGGGGAGGGAGTAGTCCGCTCCCTCTCCTGTGCCTTCTGAGGTACGGGGGAGGGTTGGGGTGGGGGCGTTTACAAGGCAGGTGAACGCAAATACACATCGTGCGGACGCAGTTGCACACTGTGCGGACACGAGCGCATGGAATGCGAACACAAACCCACACCGTGCAGACGCAATCACACATTATGAGAATGCATGCCCACACTGTGCGAACGCACTCGCACATCGTGTGAACACAAGCCCACACGGTGCGGACATATCCCCACGTTGTGTAAATGCAAGCGCACGATTGTGATTTACGAAGGTAAAAATGAATGACATTTGTTTCATGACCGCGCGCGAACTGGCGCTAAACATTCGGCAGCGCCAACTCTCGGCACTGGAAGTGATGCAGGCGCATCTGGCGCAGATCGAGCGGGTGAATCCGCGTGTGAACGCGATTGTTACTTTGGTTGCGGAGCGAGCGCTGGATGGGGCGCGAGCGGCGGATGTGGCACTAGCGCGCGGTGAAGCTGTCGGCGTGTTGCACGGCCTACCTGTGGCGCACAAAGACCTCGAAGACACCGCTGGCATTCGCACGACATACGGTTCGCCCATTTTCAAGGATCATGTGCCGCAGACCGACGCCCTGATCGTCGAGCGGTTGCGCAAAGCGGGGGCGATTACGCTGGGCAAGACCAATACGCCAGAGTTTGGGGCTGGCTCGCAGACCTTTAACCGTGTATTTGGCTCGACCCGCAATCCATATGACATCACCAAGACCTGCGGCGGGAGCAGTGGCGGCGCGGCAGTGGCGCTGGCCTGCGGAATGATCCCGATTGCCGATGGCAGTGATATGGGCGGATCGCTGCGTAACCCGGCGGCGTTTTGCAATGTGGTGGGCTTTCGACCCTCGCCCGGGCGGGTGCCGAGTTGGCCTAACAACCAACTGTGGGGCGCGCTGAGTGTGGATGGGCCGATGGCGCGCACGGTGGGTGATGCAGCGTTGATGTTGAGCGCGATTGCCGGTGCTGATGATCGAGTGGCGCTGGCGCTGACTGATGATCCGACTCAATTTGCGCAACCGCTGCAATGTGACTTGCGCGGGGTGCGGGTGGCTTGGCTGGGTGACTTGCCGGGCGTGGTGTTTGATGCGCGGGTGCGAGCGGCGGTGGATGTGCAGCGTGCCACATTTGAAGCCCTGGGCTGCATTGTTGAAGATGCCACGCCGGATTTCAGCGACGCGGACGAGATATTTCAAACCCTGCGGGCCTATTCGTTTGTCATGGGCATGCGCGATAACTACGAACAGCACAAGGGCCAACTCAAAGACACGATCATCTGGAACTACGAACAAGGGCTAAGACTTACGGTGCAGGATGTGGCACTGGCCGAGGTAAAGCGCGCGGCGCTGTGGCAACGGGTGCGTGAGTTTATGCAACGTTACGCGTTCATGGTGCTGCCGGTGACACAGGTGCCGCCGTTTGATGTGGCCCAGCCGTATGTGACTGAGATCAACGGCGTGCCCATGCCGAACTACATCGCGTG